>DAISHW010000006.1:0-10775 GCA_036822295.1 Bdellovibrionales bacterium
CCGCCGTGAACACCGGCATCGCCGTCGCGGTGGTCGAAAATGGTGAGATCACGTTCTTCAAGGGATACGGCTATGCCGATCGCGTGGCGCAAACACCGGTCACACGGGACACGGTGTTTAGAATCGCTTCGAACACCAAAGCTTTCGCCGCCACGATGCTGATGAAGCTGCAAGAAGACGGGTTGGTGAATATTCATCTTCCGGTGCGCGCCTACTTACCCGAATTCACCTTGGAATCGGAACCCGTGTCCGCACTCGCGACGCCGGTGGATTTGATGAGCCATCAAGTCGGTTTGCCCCGCCATGACTTGATGGCGATATTGACGCCCTACTCGCAGAATCAAATTTTCGATCGCTTTCGTTTTTTGGAAATGAACAAGGCTCCCGGAAACGGCTTTCGCGAGGCCATGCAATACAACAATCTGATGTACATGACCGTCGGGATGATCATCGAAAAGGTGCTTGCCACGGAATGGTATACGGCTCTGCGCTACCGTTTCCTGGAACCGCTCGGAATGACGTCGACGACGACCGGCTGGACCGATTTGATGGCCGCGCCCGATCACGCCCTGCCGTACAAAGGTGAAATCGCGATTGATGGCGACGGCTTCGATCGCATCGGCGCCGCGGGCACGATGAATTCAAACGTTACCGATTTGGCGAAATGGCTGGCCATGTTCCAAAATGGCGGCCAAGACAAGAACGGTGCCGCGCTGATTTCTCCGGACTCACTCGCGCAAATGTGGACCAAAAGAAGTGAGTTCACCTCGCCCGACAAATCCGTCCACATGGAGTACGGGCTTGGTTTCGCCCTGGGTCAGATGGGCGGCGAATCTTTCGTTTGGCACACCGGCAACCTGCCCGGCTATGTTTCACTCGTCGCCAACGTTCCCGCGCGTCGTTTGGGTCTGATCATCTTGGCCAATCAGGCGGACGGCGCGGCCTTCCAATGGCCGTTCGGGACGGAAGCTTTGCCGACATTGATCTACCAACACTTGATGCAGTTCACGACCGACCCCTCGCGGACTCGAGTTCCGGATTTGCGCGAGCCGAACATCCCCTCGATCGGCAGGTTTACAGAGGCGAAATTGAAGGCCGTCGCCCAAGACAGCCTTGTGCCTCGCCGGGCTTTCCAGGCCGTATACAATGAGCCTGCCTACGGAGAGATCTGGCTCACGCAAACTCTGAACGGCACCCGTGTTTTGCGTTACTACGGTGTCGCGGGCGAGTTGGTGGCCACGCCGGAAGTCGGTAAATACACCATGGCGTTCAGCAAATTCGGCCTTGAACAGCAGATGGATGTTTGGCTTGAGGAGTCCGATGGCACGGTGACCGCCGTGAAAATTCCGTTCGAGCCCGCGGTTCGTCCCATTCGATTTGCGTTGTAATTCCTTAAGACCGGCGCGAGCATATTGTCATGGATATGCAACTCGTCGCCGGTTTGTTTCTGCCGATTCTTCTGGTCTTGATCATGTTCTCGCTGGGGTTGGGCCTGACGGTCGCCGACTTCCAGCGGGTGGCGCTGCAGCCCTATCCGGTCGTGATTGGCCTGACCCTCCAAATGGTGATTTTGCCGGCCGTCGCCTTTGCGTTGTGCCTGGGAGCGGGTTTGTCGCCGGCTTTCTCTATCGGTTTGGTATTGCTCGCGGCCAGCCCTGGCGCGCCGACGGCGAATCTGTATACGAAAATCGCCGGCGCGGATTTGCCGCTCAATATCTCGCTGACCGCGGTGAACACGCTTTTGAACGCGGCGACCATGCCGATCGTGGCCGCCCTTGCGGTGAGCACCTTTGCAAACCCCGAGGACGCGGCAAGTCTGTCGATTCCGGCCTCGCGCACGTTTGCGATCTTTTTACTGATTGTCGTGCCCGTCACCGTGGGCATTTTGATCAATCGCTATAAGCCGGCGTTGGCCTTGACACTCGACAAGCCCGCGCGAGTGATCGTCTTGATCGGACTGGCGATCATCATCATCGGCGGGATTGTCAAAGAATGGTCGCTCATCAACAACAACATCGGTTCGATCGGCTGGGTGATTTTAGTCTTCAATATTGTGAGCCTGGGCATCGCCTATTTCGGAGCCAGACTGTTGCGAGTTCGCGAGCAAAGCAGCGTGGCGATCATGTTCGGCAGCGGCGTGCACAACGCGAGTATTCCGTTTTACGTCGCGATCACCGTCTTGGGTTCGACCGAGATCGCGATCCCGATCGCGTTTTATTCGATCCTTATGTACCTTACGGCGCTCGCGGTGGCGATTTATATAAAACGTAGCGCTTAGCCGCGCACACGCCCGACGGCCCGCCGCCATTCCGTGAGCTTGCGCTTGCGGGCGGTCGGAGCCAGATGAGGCACGAATTCCTTCTCGAGCGCCCATACTTTTTTGATTTCCGTAAGGCCTGACCAATAGCCGGAGCCAAGGCCCGCAAGGAACGCGGCCCCGAGCACGGTGCTTTCGGTTTGACGCGGGCGCTGCACGGTCACGCCCAAGAAATCGGTCTGCATTTGCATCAGCAGATCGTTGCGGACCGCTCCGCCATCGACCCGCACCTTGCCCATACGTTTGCCCAGATCTTTTTCCATCGCGAGCAAGATATCGACGTTCTGCAGCGCCATCGCTTCGAGCGTCGCGCGCGCCAGGTGCGCCCGGGTCGTCCCGCGCGTCATGCCCACGATCGCGGCGCGCGCATCGGGATCCCAATAAGGCGCGCCGAGTCCGACGAATGCCGGCACCAAGTAAACGCCGTCGGTCGATTCGATGCTTCGGGCGAGCGACTCGACTTCGGCGCTCGATTTGATGAACTGCATCTGATCGCGCAGCCATTGAACCGCGGCGCCGCAGATGAACGCCCCGCCCTCGAGCGCATAGGTGAGTTTCTTATCGCCTTTGAGCTGCCATGCGACCGTGGTAAGAAGCCCCGATTTCGAAACCACGCGTTTCGCGCCGGTGTTCATGAGCAGGAACGAACCCGTACCGAACGTGCACTTGCTGGCCCCCACATCAAAGCAGGCTTGGCCGAAGAGCGCGGCTTGTTGATCGCCCGCGATGCCGGTGATGGGAATGCCGTCGGGCAAACCCGGTACATTTTTGGTTTTGCCGAACGTGGCGTTGCTGGCCGCGATCTCGGGCAGAATATCGAGCGGCACGCCGAAGATTTTGCCGAGCTCGGGATCCCAACCGCCCTTTTCGATATTCATCAATTGTGTGCGGGACGCGTTGCTCACATCGGTTTTGTGACTGGTGCCTTCGGTCAGACGCCAAAGCAAGAAGCTGTCGATCGTACCCGCTTTGACTTGACCGGCTTTCGCCTGCGCCTTCAACCCGATCACGTTGTCGAGAAGCCAACGCAGTTTGCTGGCCGAGAAATACGGGTCCACGACGAGCCCGGTCTTCTTCGCGATGATTTTCGCCTTCGGGGATTTTTTAAGCTTGTTGCAGAAGTCGGTCGTGCGGCGGCATTGCCAGACGATGGCGTTGTAAACCGGCCGATGGGTCGTCTTGTCCCAGATCACCACGGTTTCACGCTGATTGGTGATCCCGATAGCCGCGATTTGCTCGGGCTTGAGCCGGGCGCTCGAGAGCGCCTCTTTGATCCCGTCGGTGACGGCGTTCCAGATCGCTTCGGGATCGTGCTCGACCCAGCCGGGCTTGGGGTAAATCTGCGTATGCTCCTTGTTGATCGTGGCGACGCTTTTGGCGTGGCGATCCAGGATGCAGACGGTCGTTCCGGTGGTGCCTTGGTCGAGCGCGAGAATGAATTTTTCCATGCCGTGAAATTAAACAAGACAATCATTTTTGAAAACAAAAAAACAAGGTATGTTGGCCGGGATGAAGGGTTTGTTCCGTTGGAAAACCGAAGATCTGTTGGCGCGGCTGATCGATTCCGACCGCGAAACGGTTTTATACAAGCTCTTGCCGCATTTTTTCCTGGAATTGATGAAAACTTACTTCCGCGTCCAGGTCGAAGGCGGCGCGAATATTCCGAAGCGCGGGCCGGCATTGATCTTGCCGAATCACAGCGGCGTCTCGGGCTTCGACGCGATGGTTTTACAGCATGAGATCACGCGGGCGTCGGGACGCTACCCTCGCGTGCTGACCCACCACCTGTGGTTTTTGACGAAGACCACGGCCATCCCCGCGCGGAAGCTGGGTTTCATCGAAGCGACGACCGAAAACGGTTTGATCGCCTTACGCAAAAAGCAACTCGTGATGCTTTTCCCCGAGGGCGAATACGGCAACTTCAAACCCTCGTCGAAAGCTTATCAGCTGCAAGAATTCAAACGCGGCTTCGTGCGCATGGCCCTGGAAACGCAATCGCCCATCGTGCCGACTTTGATTTTGGGCGCCGAAGAGACCCACGTGAACTTGAGCCGGCTCAAACTCACCAAATTCCTGCGCGGCGTGATCTTGCCTTTGCCGCTGAACGTGATTCCTTTGCCTTCCAAGTGGAAGATCATCTTCATGGAGCCGATCCACCTGCCCTACGAGCGCAAAGCCGCCCACGACTGCGAACTGGTGAAGGAGCTCGCCGAAGAAATCCAAGAACGCATGCAAGATCGCCTGAATGAAGAATTGGCGAAGCGCGATTCGGTGTTCATCTGATTCCGAAGAATCGCCGCAAAAGCCGCAATTCACGAGCTAAGCCGGAACCTACTGCCCCTCGACCGGAGCCAGATCGTCGGCGGGGTCGGAGCCGATGGTCTGGATGATCGAGAGCCATTTTCTAATGACGAAGCCTGGGCTCTCGGGGTTGCGGCTGACCATGGTGCTGGTGATCAGAATCGCGACCGAGACGCCGATCACCAATAATAGGACGTATTCGAGCACGATTTGACCGCGCTGACCACGCAAGCTATCTTTCTCTGATGACCGCACTCGATCCCGCATCGGAACAACCCTCGCCTAAAAAAACCTACCGGGTCATGGCCGGCTTCGCTCTAGCCATTATACTCCTGATCGGGCTCGCGATTTACAGTCTTTCGCGCATGCAGGCCGCACCTTGGACCAGTTCGCTGCCCGATCCCACAATCGAAGCCAAAACGCCGCGCGATCTGCCGCAATTCGAACACGACGAAGGCTCCCGGCACCTGAGCTCGCAGCAATTCGCGGGCAATTGGACGCTCTTGTCGTTTTGGTCGATCACCTGCGCGCCCTGCTTGATCGAGATGCCGTCGCTCAATCAACTCAACCAAAGCTGGGCCGGCCCGGAACTGCAAATCATGACCATCAACGTGGACGAAGCGAAGACCGAAAACCTAGAGGCCGCGAAGGCGTTCTTGTCCGAGAGCGGAATTGAACTGACGACCTATTTCGACAGCAAAAACCAGTTGGCCAATGCATTCGGCGTCACGGAATATCCAAAGCACTTCTTGGTCGGGCCCGACGGTAAAATCATATGGGAGGCGAGCGGCGCCTTCCGGTGGACCGAAGCGCAAACGCGCGATCAGCTTATCCGATTGATGGAGCGGCAAGCTCCGGAGCTACCCCAAGATCCCGTAGAATAGACTTCACCTGTTCGAAAACCTCTTCGTACTCTTCATCCAGACGCGGCCCGCAGACGCCCAACACATGATCGTTGCCTAACTTCTCGGCGGCGACGGGGCAAGGCTTCGAAAGCGGGCCGGTGAACGAGTTCTCGAACGATTCCTGGTTCGGGTAAAGCATCAGAAAGATCGTTTGCCCGTGCGCCTTGAAGCTCTTGCGGAACGAACTGTAGGTGTCCTTCATGTACTGCTGGAGCTTGAAGTACACCTTCAAAGCCAGAGCCTCTTGGTGTTGCGCGAAGTAAATGCGGATCGGGCCGTCAAACACGGCGGCGTTGAAAACGGGCGAGTAGAAGCGCGATTGAGTCAGGTGAATCACCGATTGAGCCATCTTGGTTCCCTTAAGCGTTTGCTTTTCTGCAAAGTTGTAACGTCCGTGTACAACAAATCGTTGCTAGCTCAAGAGTAGGAACGGTCCCGCCAGAAAATCAAAACTTATTTTAGATTTTTTTAAGATTATTTCAGATCGCCGCGCAGGAATTCCGCTTCACGAACCACCGAATCGATCAAAGGTTCGCCAACCGAATAGAAAAGTCCCCGCCAACCGCCCTTTAAAGTCACGAAATCGCAATATTTGCCGACCGTGAGCGACCCCACCTTATGCATCAGGCCCAAAGCCGCCGCTCCCCCGAGAGTGAAGGCCGCAAGAATCTCGGGCAAAGTCATTTTCATCTCGATCCGCGCGAGCACGCCGACAAAACTCAAGTCTTGCGTGGGGCTCGTGCCGGGATTGAAATCGGTGCTCAAAGCGACGCGCGCGCCTTGGTCGATCAATCCACGCGCGGGAGGATAGCGCATCTTCAAATAAAAGTCCGACGCCGGCAACAGGACCGCCGTCGTCTCGCTTCCAGCGATTTTCCCGACCGTCCGGCCGTTCACGTACACGACATGATCGACCGACTGAGGTTGGAACTCCATCGCCACGTCGGTCCCGCCGAATTCGCTGAGCTGCTCGACGTGCGCGCTGATCGGCAGTCCCAGGTCGCGGGCCGCCTTGAAAAAAGAGCGGGCCTGTTCGATCGAGTAAAAGCCCTTTTCGATATAAATATCCACCCGGTCCGCGAGCTTTTCCTGAGCGATCTTGGGCAGCATCCGTTCCCGAACGACCTTCAAGTAAGCATCCAGATCGGGATGATCGGGTGAACGCGAGTGCGGGCCAAGATAAGTCGTTAAAACGCGCGGACCTTCGATCGCCCTCGCGACCCGAAGCGAGCGCAACTCGGTGTCGACGTCGAGCCCGTAACCGCTTTTGATCTCGAGAGTCGTCACCCCCTGATCGACGAACCGATCGGCGCGCCGTTGGGCGACCGCGCGCAGTTCATCTTCACTGGCCGCGCGGGTTTGGCGCACGGTCGACAAGATGCCGCCGCCCTTGGCGGAAATCTCCTGATAGGTTTGCCCGTGCATGCGCCATTCAAATTCCTCGGCGCGATTGCCCGCGAAAATCAGATGCGTGTGCGGTTCCACGAACGCGGGCAAAACCGTCGCGCCGTTCAACGACACGCGCTCGGCCCCCTCTTCACGCGGCAAATCTTTACGGGCGCCGACCCAAGCCACCCGCCCCGATTTCGCGATCATCGCGGCGTCGCGCACGATCGACAAATCGTCTTCCGTGACCCGCCGGGCGCCCTTTTCATGGGCACCTGCAAGAGTCAGCAACTCGCCGATGTCTTCGAAAATCACGGTTTCAGGCTGCATATATTTCCCGGCCGCTTCCGCCGCGCCGTTAGAAGAATTCCAATCTTGTCCGCATCATTCCAATTCCAAGGCCGGGGCGGTATACACCATGCGTTACCGAACGCATATCTCTGAGGGGGGATCACATGCGCTTCTTGCCGCTTTTCCTGTTTGCCGGCCTGTCGGCCCACGCCCAAGCCACCGCCAATTTCTATCGACTCTTTCCGGTGCTCGAGTGCCCGGCGGTGGGTGAAGAGTACGAGAAAATGCTCTCGAAACTCGAGGCCATCAAGGTCTCGATCAAAGAAGACGCCAATTGCGAAGATGTGGCCAAGGAAGTGAAGTCCCTTAAACAGATCGTCGTCAACGAGCGCGAAAAAGTCGTGACCATGATCGATGAGCGCAAGGCCGCGGGCGAACCGTTGACCGAGCAAGAGACCAAGCAACTCCGCACCTATGCCGAAGACGTCACCAAGAAGGTCTCGGCGCTGAACGATTTGTTCCTGACCGCCAACTACTGCTTCCGCGAAGACCAAACCGACGGTCAGCTCGCCACCCTCGCGAGTTTTGTCGGCGAGGCTTCGGAGCTCGTGGGCTCCGTGAGCGGCCCTTGGGGCACGCCGATCGCGCTGGCCGGGAACATCGTCGCGGGGTTTCTGACCGGCATGGATCAGGTGTTGAAGGCGCGCCAGGGCTATGACTTCAGCAAACGCGAGCAATGGATGAGCTTTGTGCAGAACCTGTGCACGTACCATAGCTACCGCGATCAAATCGATCATCTGCTCAATCCCGCGGCCCGCGTCTCGCAACTCGCGGCGCTCAAAACCGCGCTCGACTCGCAGCTCAAGCTCATGAAGGAACGCTGCCCTGAGTGCCGCGACATCGAAGCCGCCTACGACAGCGAAAAGGGTGAGCCGCTCAGCGAATACACCCGACTCAACATTCAGTCGGCGGATCACCGCTTCGCCCGGCCTTACGGCACCTACACCATTCAGAACTTGGGAATTCGTGATTGGGTGACCCGCGAGATCGCGCGCATCGAAAAAGAAGCGCAGTCCTATTGGAGCGACGTCTCCGGCCGCAATCTTCTTTACCTGGCCAAAAAACAGATCGAAGAGTTCCTGCTGCAAAAAGAAGCTCCGCGCTTCTTGGACTTCCAAGCCGCGCAGGCCCGGCGGGACTACAACTCCTTCATCGGCTTTTCGCAACAAGAAGGCCGCGACGTCTATGATTTGATCGATTCGATCGAGCCCAAGGCGCTTTCGCCCGAGAGCGTTTATCCGAGCTTCAGCGATCCGCTGGGCTATTTCCGGGCGCTTGTCATCAAGCCCGTGAACTTCGCCCTGCTCCCGCGCGGCGAGAACACCGACGACACGAAATTCGCGTGGGTGCATTTCCGCGATCAGAGTCTGACGAAGTTCCGCGCGGCGCAAACTTCGGCGCAGGTCGTGCAGAGCTTTTGCAGCTTCTTCAAACACGCGGGGCAATACTCGCCCGACATTCGCGGCGTTTGCGGCGCGAAGGGCATGCGCGGGCTGCTCGAAGCCGAGCACAAAGTGGAACGCGAGCTGAGCGCGGCGAAGATCACCGATCACGTCGGCATTCCCTTCCAAGTGACGCCGGACTTCGACCAAGAGGTGATCTTCTCGATGTCCCGCCTGGAATCGCTCAACAAAATGATCATGAGCCGAGACCTGGAGTAGCAATAAAAAAGGGATCGCGTTTCGGCGATCCCCTTCCCGCTTCAGATCCTGAAAACGGATCTTACTTGTTCACCTTGAGCAGTTCGACGTCGAAGATCAGCGTCGAGAACGCCGGAATGCCCGGCTGCGGTTGCGCGCCGTAAGCCAGATCCGGCGGGATGTACAAACGGTACACCGAGCCTTCGGGCATGAGTTGCAGCGCTTCTTGCCAGCCTTTGATGATTCCGTTGAGCGGAAACTCGGCGGGCTGACCCCGGTCGTGCGACGAATCGAACTTCGTGCCGTTGATCAGCGTGCCGGTGTAGTGCACGGTCACTTTGTCTTTCAGGCCCGGCTTTTTGCCTTTGCCCTCTTTGAGCACTTCGTACTGAAGGCCCGAAGCCGTCGACTTCATGTTCTCTTTGCCTTTGTTCTTGGCCAGGAACTCATCCGAAGCGGACTTGTTCTTTTGAGCGTCTTCCATCGCGCGCGCTTGCGTCGCTTGCTGCAGATTTTGGATCGCTTTTTGTTGTTCTTCCGGAGTCACTTCCGGCTTTTCGCCTTTCAAACCTTGAGTGACGGCGTAGCCGACCACTTTCGGATCCAGGTCGATGTTCTGCGCCTTGATGTTCATCGCGATGTTTTGTCCGATCGCGTAGCTCACTTTGGCTTTTTCGTCTTTAAGGCTCGGTTTACGGTCACAAGCTACGGACAACGCCACCACGGGTGCCAAGCTGACCAATACCAACTGCTGAAATTTCATGAAACGTCCTCCCGGTTCAAAAACCACTTTCAAATGAGACCCTACTCGCCATTGCCTGTCAAAGGGGAATTCCGTGCCTGTTGATGCCTCTCTCATGGGCAACTTTGACGGCCTCTTCGTACCCCGCATCGACATGCCGGAACACGCCCATCGCCGGGTCGGCGGTGAGCACCCGGCTCAGCCGCTCCCCCGCGTCCGCGCTGCCGTCCGCGACGATCACTTGCCCGGCGTGCAGGGAGTAGCCGATACCCACGCCCCCACCATGATGGAAGCTCACCCAACTCGCGCCACAGGCCGTATTGACCAGGGCGTTGAGGATCGGCCAGTCGGCGACCATGTCGGTGCCGTCTTTCATCCCTTCGGTTTCGCGGTTGGGCGAGGCCACCGAGCCGCAATCCAAATGATCGCGGCCGATCACCAGCGGCGCTTTCACTTTGCCCTGGGCCACCAGTTGATTGAATTTTTGTCCGGCCAAAGCCCGCTCGCCGTACTCCAGCCAGCAGATCCGGGCCGGTAATCCTTGGAACGCGATCCGTTCTTGAGCCATGTCCAGCCAGCGCAATAAACTCTTCTTATGAGGGAATAGCTCGCGCATCGCCTGATCGGTCACGCGAATGTCTTCAGGGTCGCCGCTGAGCGCGACCCAGCGGAACGGCCCGCTGCCTAAACAAAACAACGGTCGAATGTACTCGGGCACGAAGCCCGGGATGTCGAACGCGTTTTCCACGCCCGCGTCCTGAGCCATGGCGCGAATATTGTTGCCGTAATCGAAGGTCACCGCGCCCTTTTCCCGCATCTCGAGCATGCCGCGCACATGCTTGGCCATGCTGATCTTGGCCATGCGCACATGCTCTTGCGGATGGCGTTCGCGTAAAAGCGCCGCGTCTTCTAGAGTATAACCTTCAGGGATGTACCCGCGCAGAGGGTCGTGGGCGCTGGTTTGATCGGTCAATAGATCCGGTTGAAATCCTTTTTTGATCAGATCGTGAATCACGGTCGCCATGTTGCCAAGCAGCGCCACCGACTTCGCCTGTCCGGTCTTCTTGTAATTTTCGATGCGCTTGATCGCATCGCCTAGATCCGTCGCCACTTCATCGATGTACTTGGTCTGT
>DAISHW010000006.1:10785-14892 GCA_036822295.1 Bdellovibrionales bacterium
GCGGCTGCGCTCCTCCCATGCCGCCAAGACCCGCGGTCAGAATCGCGCGGCCTTTCAGATCGCCGCCGAAATGCCGGCGCCCGGCCTCGACGAACGTTTCGTAGGTACCCTGAATGATTCCTTGCGTGCCGATGTAAATCCACGAGCCCGCCGTCATTTGGCCGTACATCATCAGGCCTTTGCGCTCGAGTTCGTCGAACACTTCCCAAGTCGCCCACTTGCCCACCAAGTTGGAGTTGGCGAGCAGCACGCGCGGCGCATTTTTATGCGTGCGCACCACGCCCACGGGTTTACCCGACTGGATCAAAAGCGTTTCGTCATTTTCCAAAACCGTCAGCGCCTTCAAGATCCGCTCAAACGACGGCCAATCGCGCGCGGCTTTGCCCCGACCGCCGTAAACCACGAGCTCATCGGGCCGCTCGGCCACGTCGGGATCCAAATTGTTTTGGATCATGCGGTAAGCGGCCTCTTGCAGCCAGCCTTTGCAATGCATCTTGGTGCCGGTCGGCGCTTTGATTACCATTCGAGTTCTCCCGCCTGCAAGGCGATCACGCGGCTCAGTTCACCGCTGGCGATCATCTCGCGAATCTTCGCGATGTCTTTGGCAAACACACGGTCTTCTTTAGCGAAGGGCACGTCTTTGCGAATGCGATCAAACGCGCCCTTGACCGCGCCCGCCGGTTTCAGCGGCGCGAGCAGATCCATCGCCTGGCAGGCCGAAAGCAGCTCCATCGCGACGATGTTTTCGGCGTTCTGCGTGATCTGACGGAATTTGCGCGCGGCGATCGTGCCCATACTCACGTGATCTTCCTTGTCGGCCGAAGTCGGAATGCTGTCCACCGACGCCGGATGCGCCAGAATTTTATTTTCGCTCACCAGCGACGCCGCCGCCACCTGCACGATCATATGCCCGCTGTTCAACCCGCCGTTCGGGGCCAGGAACGCGGGCAACTCCGACATGGCCGGGTTGATGAGCTTCTCGATCCGGCATTCCGAGATGCTGGCCAGCGCGCTGACCGCGATGCCCATGAAGTCCAAAGCGAAGGCCACGGGTTCGCCGTGGAAATTTCCGCAGCTTAAAATCTTACCTTCCCCGGCGAAGACGAGCGGATTGTCGGTGCTCGAGTTGGCCTCGGTTTCTAAAACGTTCCAACCGTAGCGAAGCGCATCTTTGGCCGCGCCATGCACCGCCGGAATGCAACGCAGCGAATAGGCATCCTGCACGCGGCCGCAGTTCTCATGACTCTCGCTGATCTCGGAATCACCGCCCAGCAGTTTCAAAACGTTACGCGCGGTTTTGGCTTCGCCCGGATGGGGGCGAGTCGCCGCGATCAGGGGATCAAAGGCCTTGCGTGAACCGCGTAAGGCTTCGAGCGACATGCTGCCCGAAAGATCCATCAAATGAAGCAAGCGGCGCGCTTCGTAAATCGCGATCATGCCCACCGCGGTCATCACCTGGCAGCCGTTGATGAGCGACAAACCTTCTTTGGCCTGCAACTCGAGCGGCTTCACTCCCCGCAGCTGCAAAACTTGCGCGGTGTCGGCCGGGCCGCCGTCGGCCCAAACCTCGCCCTCGCCGATCAACGCCAAGGCCAGATGCGAAAGCGGCGCCAAATCGCCGCTCGCGCCCACGCTGCCCTGCTGCGGAATGTACGGCAGAACGTCGTTGTTTAAAAATTCCAGGATTTTATCGACCACCAAATCGCGGATACCGCTATGCCCGCGGGCCAGCGCGTTGGCGCGCAAACACATGATCGCGCGGGTCTGCGCGCGGGTGAACGGTTCGCCCACGCCGCTCGAATGCGAGCGGATCAGATTTTTTTGCAGCTGAATGATGTCCTCGTTCGAAATGCGCACGCTCGAAAACGCTCCGAAGCCCGTGTTCACCCCGTAAATCACTTCGCCCTCGCGGATGCGTCCGTCGATGTACTCCCGCGACGTTTTCATATTCGCGCGCGCGGCGGGGTCGAGCTCGACTTTCAGTTCGCCCTGCGCCACCTTCCAAACATTTTCGATGTTTAAGTTCTCACCGGTCAGCTTCAGCATTTCGCATCCTTCAAGGTTCGGATCGCTTGCGCGTAATCATTTTTAAAAACAAAGTTCCCGGCGACGAGCACGTCGGCCTCGCCGAGCTGCTTCACCGTCTCGGCATTCACGCCGCCATCGACTTCGATCAAAGCCTTATGTTTCACGCGCTCCATTTCGCGGCGAACCACGCCGATCTTGCCCACCTGATCGGCCATGAACGATTGCCCGCTAAACCCGGGCTCCACGGTCATGATCAACACCAGATCGACGAGCGGCAAAAACGGCAGGAGCTGTTCGATCTTGGTGCGTGGGCGCAACGTGATCCCCGGCTTCACGCCGAGCGCGCGGATTTTCTTGAGCGTCAGTTCGACCTGCGCCGAGGCCTCGACGTGAATGGTCAGGTAGTCCGCACCGGCCTTGGCGAAGTCTGCGATGTATTTCTCGGGATTCTCGATCATCAGGTGCACGTCAAGGGGGAGCTTCGTGGTCGGCCGCAATCCCTTCACCACCGGCGCGCCGATCGTTAAGTTGGGCACGAAGTGGCCGTCCATCACGTCCACGTGGATCCAGTCCGCGCCCGCCATTTCGACGGCGCGAATTTCCTCGCCGAGCCGGGCGAAATCCGCCGACAGAACGCTGGGTGCGACTAAGAATTCAGGTTGGGACGCCAAACTGGTCTCCTGGCTTCACCGGATAGCCGCGCAAATACTCCGTGATGGGCATTTTGCTTCGCGACTCCGGTTGAACTTCCAGGAGTTGTAAACTGTCCTGACCGCATTGGACAATCAATGATTTATCAGTGGCTTCGAGCACCTGGCCAGGCCGCGCCGTGGCGGACTTGCCCGGCACCACCACCGTGCGGTGGATCTTCAAAATCTTACCGTCCCGCCGCGTCTGCGCGACGGGTCCCATGGCCAAACCCCGCACCAGATTCTGAAGTTCCATGGCGCTACGGGACCAATCGAATTCGGACTCGGCTTTGTCGATTTTCGCGGCGTACGTGACTTGCGATTCATCTTGGGGAACGGGCGTCAGATTCCCACGCAGGTAATCCATCAAATCGACTTCGAGCAGCTCGGTGGCGAGTTCCTGGCACCGTTCGTACGCCTGAAACGCGTTCATCTCGGGCGGCTGCTTGAACTTGCGCGTTCCGAGCACGGGACCGGCGTCCATCTTGCGCACGACCACCTGAAGCGAAACGCCGCTCTCGGGATCGCCGTTCATCAGCGCGCGCTGGATCGGCCCCGCCCCGCGCCAGCGCGGCAGGAGCGACGCGTGGACGTTCACCACTTTCTGCGGGAACATATTCAAAAACGCGTTCTTTAAAATCTGCCCGAACGCGACCACGATCGCGACTTCGGCCTTCCAAGCGGCGATCTGCGCGAGCACCGCCGGATCATTCACATTTTCGGGGGTCAAAACGGGAATGCCAAGCGGCAAGACCAACTCTTTCACCGGCGAGGGTTGCAGCTGCAGTTTACGCCCCGCGGGCCGATCGGGCTGCGAAACCACGCCGACAATTTCGAAATGTTCGTCTTTAATCAGGGCGGCCAGGCAATGGCGCGCGATATCGGGAGTGCCAAGAAAAACCGCGCGGATTCGACTCACAGCTGACGTTCTTCGCTCTCTTCGTCCAGGATGTCTTCGATCTCTTCGTCACTGGTGGACGCCGTGGGGTCGGGATAGCCGAACTTTTTGATTTTGCTTTTCAAACGCGCCGACTTGATCGGGCTCAAACGATCGATGAACAGCTTGCCGTCCAGGTGGTCGATCTCGTGCTGGATGCAAATCGCGAGCAGGCCGTCGGTTTTGAACTGGATCGGCTGACCGTTGATATCGAGAGCGCGCACCTCGATCACGTCGAAGCGCTCCACGGTTTCGTAATAGGTGGGAACGCTCAGACAACCTTCGTCGTAAGTCGTTTTACCTTGGGTCCAGAGGATCTCGGGATTGAACAGCACCAAAGGCTGCGGCACCGCGCGCTCGAGCTCGGTCATGTCTTCGGGCTTGTAGCGGCCGTTTTCACGCGGGCGCGTGTCGGTGACGAGCAGGCGAATTTGGCGATCGACTTGCGCCGCC
>DAISHW010000006.1:14902-22372 GCA_036822295.1 Bdellovibrionales bacterium
GAACTTCTGCAGTTCGGGAGTCACGCCCTCAACCGGCAAGCCTTTCTTGCGCAGGCGCGGGTCCGGGAATTTTAAGATCTCTAGAATCGCCATAAGCCCTGATTATAGCGCATTTCCAAGGGTTTGGCCACCCTACTCGGCTCAAGGATTGCTCTAGGGTCTCGCATGACGATTTCATGGCCTTCTATTCGATTTTACGCGGTCCACGCCTGGGTTCTCATGACGCTAGTGACGACCAACGCCGCCTTTGCCGCCACCCCCTACTTCACCGCCGGGCAAATGGGCGCCTGCCTGGTGCGTGAGATTCACACCGGGATGGGCAAGGAGCGGTTTTTGGAGCGGCTGAAAGAGACCGAGGAGCACGCTAAGAACCTACGGGCCTTTCAGTTCAAAGAAACGCGAAAAATACTCGACCCCGCCTGGAACCTTCGCAACCCGTGGACTCAGTTGCGTCTTACTTTCCGCATGACTCACTCGACTCCACTCATTCCTTTTGATCCTCGTCTTCTAAAATCACAGACAGGTATCACGACGGCATTAAGAAACCTCCAACAGGACGCCAATTTCAACCTGGTGGACCATCCCGATCTCACTGAAATTTTGCGCTTTAAAAGTAAAGAAATCCCGCCCGTACGGTCGCTCGACCTAGAGCAGCTTGCGGTACTACGTGCACTCCCCGATTGGCGATCCATTGACCGCCGCCATGCTTGGTCACTCCAGAAAATCTTTAAGTCATTGGAACACCATTCAGCTGTCGCTTGCGTCCTACAAAAGCGACTTACTGCTGGCTCTTGGGGTCATCGGAGTTCTCATGGAAATGGACGCCGACGCTTGGCCACGCAAAGAGCGCTCTGTGCTCAACTCCAAGGTCAAAGATCTGTTTGCGGACGATGATATCGATCCCGCTGGATACAACTATCATTTCTACGGCCACCTGAATATGACACTGCAAGGATTTGGGGCCATGTTGCGCACCACGAGCGCCTTTGAAGAAGCCGACGACCCGGGCGACCATGCCGCCGATTTACTCGGCGTCGACACGGGCGAATACGTTCTCAAAAACCTCAACGGTCCCACACCGAAGTGCGAACTACCGTAGCACTAGACGCCCGCTAACGTTTCAGGCGCCTCATTAGAAAAACCGCGAAACCTAAGGTCATCAGATTCGGGCCCCAAGCCGCGATGATCGGCGGGAGCGCCCCATGCTCCCCGAGCGTAAGCCCCGAGCTATAGGCCACCCAGTACAGAAACGCGAGTCCCAGACAGATACCGACGTTTTTAAACGCACCACCGCCACGCGTTTTGCTCACGCTGAACGGCACGCCCACGAGCGACATCACGAAGGCGGCAAAGGCGAAACCGAATTTCGCGTGGTAATCGACCTCGTAGCGAAGGGTGTCGAGCCCGGCCTCTTTGTTGCGATCGATAAACCGACTCAGCTCCCTTACGCTCATGATTTCGGACGAGTTCGAAGAGGACTGAATGTCCTTCAGGTCCTCATTCATCGTGATGGTTTTCTCGGCAAAAGATTTGGTCAGCGGAAAGCTGCTCTCGGCCGCAAACAGCGTGACCAGGCCGTCTTGGAGCTGCCAAAGATTATCTTTCATCACCACGCGGTTTGCGGCAATCAGCTGGGTCAGATCCCAGTTCGGATCGAAGTAATAGAGCGTGATCCCCTGAGCGCTCGCGGTCTCGGGATTCAGCGTCTTGATGTTAAAAAGAATGTTCTCGGTCCGGAACCAAATCTTGTTGGTTTTCACGGTCGAGTAAAGACCCGGGCGCTTTTTGATATCGACGTACTCGACGTAATTGCGCTTCTGGATAAAGCGCGGCAGCAACTGGTCGCCCACCCCGAACGAGATCACCGACACGATCGCCACTGAGATCAGAATCGGCATGGCCACGCGGCGCAAGCTCATGCCCATGCTGAATAGCGCCGTCAATTCATTCGTGCGGTTCAGGGTCGAAAGCGTGAACAGCGTCGCCATAAGACACGCAACCGGCACCAATTGGTAAATCACCCA
Organism: Bdellovibrionales bacterium; assembly: GCA_036822295.1. Classification (GTDB taxonomy): domain Bacteria; phylum Bdellovibrionota; class Bdellovibrionia; order Bdellovibrionales; family UBA1609; genus JALHOQ01. The sequence continues at coordinate 16,927 of DAISHW010000006.1, forward strand.
CGGTGTGTGGTAGGCGTAATACTTGAGCAATGCCGCCGTGCCGGCCTCGGTGTAACGAACGGCGAACGACATCACGTCGACCGTTAAAAACAGCGTCACGAAAACCAGAATCCCGGCACCCAGATAGAGCAAAAAAAGTTTGAGGATGTAGCGGTCAATGAGTTGCATTTCTCGGGCTCACTTTACGTGTTGACGAACATTATTAAAACGATTTTACTTGGGTTATGGCTTTGCGCGTCTTACTCGCCGACGAAAGTTCGACAATCAAAAAAGTCTTCCAACTGGCCCTTCAGGACTTCGGCGTCGACGTGCGTTCGGTCAACATCGGCCTGGATGTGTCGAGCGTCGCGCAGACGTTCAAGCCCGACATCATTTTCGCCGACGTTTTGCTGCAAAAAAAGAACGGCTACGACGTTTCCCTAGAGATCAAGCAGACCGCCCCACTCAAATCGATACCGATCGTGTTGATGTGGAGCGGGTTCATGGAGCTCGATCAAGACAAATTCGAAGCCAGCATGGCCAACGCGCAGCTCGAAAAGCCGTTCGACGTGGCGGCGCTTCGCAAACTCGTGACCGACCTGGTGCCGCGCACGCAAGCGCAGAATCTTTCGCAGTATCTGACCTTCCCGAAGCTGCCCGAAATGCAAGAGACCCCGCCGGCGCTGAACGAAGACACGACGGACGTGTCCGAAGAAGACTTTCAGCAGGTTCCAATTCCCAAGATGAAGAGCGCTCAGGCCGAAAAGTTCCGCGTGAACCTGAAGCCCGAAGAGCTCGAGCCCCAGCATGTGCCGGTGGAATACGAAGTGCCGAGCGAAAAGATCGCGGCTTCGGAAATCGAGGACGAGAAAGAGGACTTCGCCTTCCGTGACGGCCGTTCGGTCGTCGTCGAGCTTGAAGACGAATTGGTCGACCAGCCTGGCGACGAGGGCGAAGTGAATTTGCCGCCTCCGCCGAATATGTCGATGACGCCGGGCCTGGCCCCGCAGATGAGCGCCGCCGAAATCGAGAAGATCATTCGCGCCCAAAGCGCCGACGTGATTGAATCCGTCGTTTGGAAAGTCGTTCCCGAACTGGCCACGCAAATCATCGAACGCGAACTGAACCGGTTGCTCAAAGAACGCGAATCCCATCCGTAAGGGAGTGCGGCCGTGACCCTCAACGAAATGATTCGCCAAAGTTACGCCGAGGACATTCCCGGCGCCGACATCACCACCGACAACCTCGGCATCAAGAACGTGATCGGCGACGCGAAGCTCGTCGCCAAAGAAGACATGGTGCTGGCGGGCCGCGCGGCTTTTGAAGCTTGCGTGAAGTACATCGATCCCGACATGCGGCTCAACTGGCAGTTCAAAGACGGCGATTTCGTATTGAACAAACAGGTGATCTGCTGGCTGCGCGGCGATCTGTTGAAACTTTTGAAGGCCGAGCGCGTCGCTTTGAATTTCTTGGGGCGCTTGAGCGGGATCGCCACGCTCACCCGCTGTTTCGTTCAGGAAGTGCATGGCACCAGATGCAAGATCCTGGACACGCGCAAGACCACGCCGCTGTGGCGCGCCTTGGAAAAAGAAGCCGTGCGCGCCGGCGGAGGCCAGAATCATCGCATGCATCTGTCGGCCGCGATACTGATCAAGGAAAACCATATTCGCGCGGCCGGCGGCGTGAGCAAAGCGATCGCCGCCATCCGCAAGAACACGTCCGAGCCGGTCGAAATCGAATGTTTGAGCATGGACGACGTCGATCAAGCCGTGAAGTCCGGCGTGAATCGCATTTTACTCGACAACATGACGACCGAACAAACGCGCGCGGCCAAAGCGCGCATCCCCGCCTCGATCTCGGTCGAAGCGAGCGGCAATATGCGGCTCGAGCGCGTGCGCGAGGTCGCCGAGACCGGCGTCGATTACATCAGCGTCGGCGCTTTGACCCATTCGGCGCCCAGCGCCGACGTCAGTCTTTTATTCGAATGGAACGGAGTGAACGCGCCATGAGCGAAATGCTTTCCGCGGCCGACGCCAGCACCCGCTGGGCCGAACAACGTCAGCTGCCCGTGATGAACGAGATGGAGACCGGTTCGACCAACGCCAACGCCAAGGCCAACGCTTTGGGTGAAGAGGCGGATTTCGTTTTGTACCTGGCCGCGCATCAAACCCAAGGCCGCGGCCGCGGCGCCAACACCTGGCTCGACACCGGCGTCGGCGAAGCGCTGCTTGGCACCTGGTCGTTCGCGATTCCCGCGGCCCCGCAAGCCATCACGGGACCCCGGATCGGTTTGGCATTGCATGCCGCCGTTCAGCGCGCGTGGCCGACGCTGGCTTGGTCACTGAAGGCTCCGAACGATTTGTATTTGAACGGTTTGAAGGTCGCGGGCCTTTTGGTCGAAACCGTGAGCGACGGCGCGAAGTTCCGCTTGCTCATTGGTCTTGGCATGAACATCACCAATCACCCGCGCCGCTTTCAGAACGCCACCCACCTGGCGGATGCCTTGGGCGTTCGCCCGGACGAGGCCGAGTGGTTTCGTTTTTTGGATGAACTGCATGCGCAGTTTCAACTGGCGCTGGACGATGTCATGGCGGCGCAACTCAGCGAGGTCGCGCGCGTCGATTTGGCCCGCGCGCTCAACGCCAATAGCGCGAAAACCAAGACGGTGTCCGAGGTCAGCGCTCTCGGGGATTTGATTTACTCCGACGGTCGCGTCAAATGGACGGATCTTTAGATGTCGTTGACCTACGCTCCGGCCGGCGAGTTGGGATCGGGTTGCCCTAGTTTCGCTTTGCCCGCGGCGCTTGGCGGCCCGGTGAAGCTTGACGACTTCAAAGCGCATGAGGCTTTGGTGGTGATGTTCATCTGCAACCACTGTCCTTACGTGCGGGCGATCGAGGACCGGCTGCTCTCTCTGGCCCGTGAATTCAAAACCGTCGGGTTCATCGCGATCTGCTCGAACGATCCTAACGAGTATCCAGAGGACGCTCCGGCCGCCCTGGCCGAACGGGCGCGCGACAAGAACTATCCCTTTCCGTACCTGATCGATGAATCGCAAGAAGTCGCGCGGGCGTTCGGCGCCGTGTGCACTCCCGATATTTTCATGTACGGCAAAGACCGCCGGCTGGCGTATCGCGGCCGACTCGACGATGCCTGGAAGAATCCAGCCAATGTCAAGAAACGCGAACTTGCCGAGGCTCTTGAGGTCGTGTTGGCGGGTAAAGCGGTGAAGACGCCGCAAAATCCCTCCATGGGTTGCTCGATCAAATGGAAAAAAGGTGACTGAATCCGGCCCCTTTGATAGCCGCTCAGTCCATGCCCTTTTCACGTCCACTTCTTCTGCTCGCCTTGAGCCTGCTCGCGAGCGGCGCCCACGCCGAACCTTGGTTCTGCGCGCTCAATCTGACCGTCGAGGGCAACATTCAGCACATGCGCGTGCACGGCAAAGATTCATGGACCGGCGCGACGACTTTGGTTTGTGTTCGGGGCGGCCAAATCCAAGAACGTTATGTGAACGTGACGCTGAACTCATGGAATGTCGCGTTCGGAGCCGACAAAAACTCGCGCGTCGGCGTGCAGGTCAAATTCAACACGGAATCGAGTCCGCGCGACCTGCAAATCATCCGTCGCTGGTTCGAGCTGAAAGCCGTGAACGAAGCCGCATGGACTTTTGCCATAGAAACAGAAAAGACCGAAGGTGAAGTCACTTTGACCGGAGCCGACGACAACGCCTTGAAGTCGCTCAGCCGCGGCATCCTGTACATCCGCGCGGCGATTCGCGATTGGCCCTCGAGCGGGCGGCCTCAATGATCAAAGTGGCTTTGCTTTCCCTGCTTGTCGTGCTTTTGACGGGCGCGGCTTATCTTTACGTTCACCTCGGCGTTTCGTCTCCTGTCGTGATTTCCGAAGGTTTGCGGGGCCCGTTGATCTTGCTCTCAAAGAATCATTTCGGCGCGTACCACCAAATCGGTCCGGTCATTGAAGAGGTCGAGCGCTGGGCTTTGGGGCGAGGCTTGAATTGCCGCAGGACATTCGGGGAATATTTGGACGACCCGGCGGCGGTCGATCAGGATCGCTTACGCAGTCGCGGAGGCTGCGTGCTCACGGCCAGAACGAGCGAATCGCCACCCGAAGCATTCGAGTTGATCGAGAGGCCGGAGCGTCGCTATGTCATCGCGCGTTTTGAAGGTTCGCCCTCCATCGGCCCGTTCAAGGTTTACCCGAAGGTCGAACAGTACATGCAAGAGAGACGCCTCAAGACCTCGGACGCGGTCATCGAGACGTATGTCATTCATGGACAAGGCGTGACGACAGAGTATCTCTTTCCGCTCGAATGAGCTAAATTGTTCGCGGTACATTTCTGTATAACCAGCGCGTCAGTTCGCGAAACATTTGGGGGTCAATATGATGAAAACTTTGATGGCGACGATACTCGCGGTGGGCGGCGCTTTCGCGCACGCGGATCTGCTGCTTGAACCTTACGTCGGCTATCACACCGGTGATTTGAAACGTCCGGGCTTTGACGCCGATTTCAACGGGACGACCATCGGCGCGCGCATCGGCTACCAGCAGCTCGGCGCGATGGTGGGTGTCGATTACTTTACCGGCATGTGGGATGACGACGCGAATCCGTCGGGCGACGACACTCCGAGCGTGTTCGGCATTTTCGCGGGCTACAACTTCCCGGTCTTGCTGCGCGCGTACGCGGGCTACAACTTCATGACCGACCTGAAGCGCGAGGCCGGCGGCGGCAGCACCAAGTACGAGGGCTCCTCGATCAAGCTCGGCGTGCAGACGACCATCCTGCCGTTCGTCGCCGTGGGCTTGGAATACTGGACCGCTGAATTCGACGAGGCGGATGGCAATTCATTGTCACCGGAACTCGAAGGCAAAGGCATAGGCCTGATCGTCAGCCTACCGATGACATTTTAGTTCGCATTTTAGTTCGCGGTATTTTTTTGGATAACCAGTGCGTCATTTGAAAAGTTCGCGGTGGATTTCAGGATAACGCACCGGTTATCCAAAAAAATACCGCGAACCTTCTACTGTGGAGGAACGGTGGAGTATCAGAGGCTTGGTCGTAACGGGTTAAAGGTCTCGCGGCTGTCATTTGGGTCCTGGGTAACGTTTGGCACTCAGCTCGACATCCGCAAGGCCAGCGAGTGCATGGTGACCGCCTTCGAACAGGGCGTGAACTTCTTCGACAACGCCGAGGTCTACGCCGGCGGCAAGTCCGAAGAGGTCATGGGCCAAGTATTGAAGAAAACGGCCTGGCCGCGCCTGAACTACATCGTTTCGACCAAGTTCTTCTGGGGCCTGTCCGAAGGCCCCAATCGCCACAACACTTTGAATCGCAAATACCTGATGCAAGCGATGGACGGCTCGCTCAAACGCCTGCAAATGGATTTCGTCGATTTGGTTTATTGTCACCGCCCCGATCCCGAAACGCCGATCGAAGAAACCGTCT
>DAISHW010000006.1:22398-25071 GCA_036822295.1 Bdellovibrionales bacterium
GGGCGCTCAACGATATTATCGCGTCCGGCAAAGCTCTCTATTGGGGCACCAGCGAGTGGAGCGCGCGCGAAATCGCGGAAGCCTACGACATTTGCGAGCGCTTAGGCCTGCGCAAACCCATCGTGGAGCAGCCACAGTACAATCTGTTCTGGCGCGACCGCGTCGAGAAAGAATTCGAACAGATTTATGACCGCACCGGCATCGGCCTGACCACCTGGTCACCGCTCGCCAGCGGCGTGCTCACCGGCAAATATCTGAACGGGATCCCAGAGGGCTCGCGCCTTGCGAGCAAGAGTCTTTCGTGGATGCGCGACGAAGCGCTGTCTCAGGAGCGCACCGCCAAAGTGCGCAAATTCGTGAAGATCGCCGAGGACCTCGGCTGCAAGCCTGCCCAACTCGCCATCGCGTGGTGCTTACGCAACCCCCGCGTCAGCAGCGTGATCACCGGCGCGAGTTCGCCCGAGCAAGTGACGGAAAATCTAAAAGCGATGAGCCTGTTCCAGGGCATGGATCCAGCGGTGTGGGCGGCGATAGAAAAGATTTAGCGACACGGAGCTTCGCATTGTCGCGTTTATACGTAAGCGCCCTTTTTGATCTTCTCGACGATGATTTTCTCAAGGATCTGCGGATCCTTGGGATCCACCGAGAACACGGCCTGCTGCTCGCAACGCTTCTTTTCGCGCACCAGCCAGTGCAGGATGTCCGCTAAGCGTTTGTTCTTTTTGTCCTGGAAGAACGGATCGTTTTCCAGGGCGTCTTTGGCCTTCTTGAGCGAGCGCGCTTCGGCGGCGTCGCGGTCGTTCACCGAATAGCAAAGCAGATCGTACTTCTTCACGTCTTCGGGCAGCACGCCCAAAAAGCGCACTTCGGGCGCCGAAAAATCGGCGTTACGGATCAGGCTCGCGGCCGAACCGGCCTTGAGCGTGCGGAAAATGTTCTGCATCGTGTACGCATCCAGATCCCCGTAAAAGTCCATCGGCGCTTTCAGCTGATCTTGAATCGTCTTGCACCAACCGCGCACGCCGTTCGACGGCACCCCTTGAGCGCCCATCACGATGCAGTTGTGACGAAGATGCATGCCGTTGGCCACGAGCGTGTTCGCCGTACCTTCCGACTCGATCACCAAGCAGAAATCGATCTTGCCCTTCTTCGGCTTCAACCTGAATTGCTGGGGTTTGTTCTTCGGTTGAAACGGCGTCGTTCCCAAACCGCTCAAGTCCACCACCGCGGTCGTACCGTCGGGCAAGGTCTCGGTCACCACCAAGTTTTTAGAATACGTCTGACCGCCGCGATCGTTGGCGAAGCAGTTCATCTCTTCGCGGTACACCTCGAGCATATCGCAAATGAAATCGATGATCGAATCGCTCTCGGGCTGATCGTCGAAGTCAAGAGGCCTGTAGCCGGCGTTCGACCGCACAAGACCTTTCGAGATGTAATACAATTCACGCTTCGTGTTCACGGCGCCCGAACGCAGGTTGCCGAGCATCACCTCAAGCATGAAGATCGTGCGCGCCATCTTTTGCACCGACGACACGTTCAGTTCGGTTTTCACCACCTTATCGCCCGGGGTCAGGAAGCCGACCTTTTGGCTGTAAAACGAATTGTCGAGCGAGCACTTCACGGCCTCGAGCACCGGGCGCTTCGCCTTTTCGAGGTCCGAAAGCATGTTCTCGCAAAGAACCTTGGCTTCCTTGATGATGTCCTTGTTCATTTCGCGGATGCGAATCGGTTTGGCCATGCTGTCGTCCTACTTCTGGTTGCGCTTTTCGGTGGTTTTCACGGTCGCGATTTTCTCGGTGCCCTTTTTCAACGTGCCCCGGGCGGCGGCCTCTTCATGCTCTTCGACGGCGGCTTCGGAAGGCGTTCCGTCCGGGGAAGCCTCTTCGTCGTCGATGCCGAGCTTCTCGCGCTCGCGCGCTTTCAGCTGTTGCAGCTTCGAGGTCGCGTGCTCAAGTTCGGCCTCGGCCGAACTGGCGTCGCGGCCGAGCAGTTTCTTCAAGCCCTCTTCAGCTTTGGTGACGCGGCTTTTCGGCGCCTCGACAATTCGGGCCAAACCTTCGACCAAGATCGGGCCGAACTTCTCGATATGCGAAATCTTACGCTCCAGATCGGCGGCTTTGCCTTCGGCGCGAATGTGGCGCGAAAGTTTTTGGCCGGCCTGCATCAGCGCGCGGCGGATCTCCTCGATCAGATCATCCGAGCCGTCGATCGTTTCCTTCGAGGCGTTTTTGAATTTGATGAACGGCGAAGTCACGCTGACCGCGAAGACGTACGGTCCGAGCGGCAAACTGTCCTTCGGCTGATTGATGCCGTACGATCGCCAGTTCACCGACTCCACCGAACGAGTGATCGCGCAAGCGCCTTTATCGAATTGCAAAGGGACGCGGTTCGCGAAACGCAGCAGCTGAATCGGAGCATCGGCTTCTTCCGTCGCGGTTTTGAAACGCGCGATGGCGACTTCAACGACCACAGGTTTGAAATCGCAAATGCGCGGCTTGCGCGTGACGACCGAGAAGAAGTCGACTTCCCCCAGGCGCTGAATGCTCTTAGCCAAGCCCTCTTCGCCGACGGTCAGAACCGAGCGCGTGCTGGGCGCGACCATCTCGACTTCGTGAATGGCTTGATAAACTTTCTTATAATCAGTCTCGTTGATCACCGGAAGCGTTTTAGAGA
>DAISHW010000007.1:0-22760 GCA_036822295.1 Bdellovibrionales bacterium
GACTATGACCAGCTTTTCGCCGAGCTTTTGCGGCTCGAGGCCGAAAATCCTGAAGCCGTCACGCCCGACTCACCCAGCCAACGGGTCGGCGGCGAGCCGCTCGGGGAGTTCGAAAAAGTCCCGCATCGCAAGCCTATGCTGTCTTTGGCCAACACCTATTCGATCCAGGAGGTGCGCGAGTACGACGAACGCGTGCACAAATTTTTGGAAACCGACAAGCCGATCGAGTATTTCTGCGAACTGAAGTTCGACGGTTTGGCCATTGAATTGGTTTATGAGGAGGGCCGGCTCACGAAGGCCCTTACCCGCGGTGACGGCAGCGTCGGGGAAAACGTCACGGCCAACGTGCGCACGATTCGCGCGATTCCGTTGCTGCTTAAAGGCAAAGCTCCGCGGCTGCTCGAGGCGCGCGGTGAAGTTTTGATTTTCAAAAAAAATTTCGCCCGTTTGAACGAGCAGCAGCAAGACGACGGCGAGATGCCCTTCGCCAACCCGCGCAACGCCGCCGCCGGCGCCATTCGCCAACTCGATTCACGCATCACCGCCAAACGCCCTTTGCGCGCATTTTGTTACGCGCCCGGCGTGGTGGAGCCGATGCCCGCGAAATCCCAATCGGAATGGCTCGAGAAACTCGCGCAAATGGGGCTTCCTGTTTTGAGCTTCGCGAGTTGGCCCAAGATGCAGACCGCCCTGAAAAAGGGCTATCACGGCGGCGAACCGCTCGCCGCGGTCTGCGATGGCGTCGAGCAGGCGGTCGCTTATTACGAATTCATTCTGAACATGCGGCACGAATTGCCGTTCGACATCGATGGCGTGGTGATCAAAATCAATTCTTTCGCGATTCAAGATCGACTTGGGACGATCGCCCGCAGCCCGCGCTGGGCGACGGCCGCGAAATTCCCGCCTGAACAGTCCACGACTTTGATTGAAGACATCGTCGTGCAGGTCGGCCGCACGGGCGCGCTCACCCCCGTCGCGGTGATGACGCCGGTAAAGGTGGGCGGGGTGACCATCGTGAACGCCACCTTGCATAACCAATCGGAGATCGAACGCAAGGACGTGCGCATCGGCGACACCGTCGTTATCCAGCGCGCCGGCGATGTGATTCCCGAAGTGGTCGAGGTCGTGCTGGCAAAGCGCCCCGCGCACGCCAAAAGGTACAAATTGCCCGCGAATTGTCCCGTCTGCGGCGAAAAAGCCGTGCTGCCCGAAGCCGAAGTCGTCACTCGCTGCGTGAACAGCCTTTGCCCCGCGATCCTCAACGAATCGCTCAAGCATTTCGCCTCTCGGCGCGCGATGAACATCGAAAAACTCGGCGACAGAATCATCGAGCAGATGACGGCGCACGAATTGATCCGCTCGTTCTCGGACCTCTATCGTCTGACAAAAGACGACGTGCTCAAACTGCCCCGCCAAGGTGAAAAGTCGGCGCAAAACATCGTGGAAAGCATCGTCGCCAGCCGCGACACGACGCTCGCGCGTTTTATATTCGCGCTCGGCATTCGGTTCGTGGGCGAGCAGACCGCGAAGTCGCTCGCCGCGCATTTCAAAACCATCGACGCGTTTTTAGAAGCCGGCGAAGAAGATCTGCTCGATATTCCCGATATAGGCCCCAAAGTGGCAATGTCGATCTTGGCGCGCCTGGCACAAAAGGAGTTCCACCGCGAGGTGAAACGCTTGCTCGAAAATGGCGTGGAGATCGAAAAACCCAAGAAAGCGAGCGCCTCGTCGCAGGTGCTCAAAGGCCTGTCGATCGTGATCACCGGCACGCTTCCCAAGCCGCGCGACGAAATCAAAGATTTAGTGGTCGCGCTCGGCGGTAAAACCCCGGGCTCGGTCAGCAAAAATACGAACTACGTTTTGGCCGGTGAAGAGGCCGGATCAAAACTCGATAAGGCCCAACAGCTTGGCGTACCCGTGCTCGATTGGGATGGCTTCCAAAAGCTCATTGGGCAATAAGATCCCGATAAAAAAAGGGAACCTGACGGTTCCCTTTTAAAATTCAAATCAAAACAGCTGCGGCTTAAAGATGATCAATAACGATATCGCGAGCCATAACGGTCTTGCGGCCGTCCGCTTTCGCGCTGTCGACACCTTTTTGGCAAAGACGTTCAACGGCTTTGCTAAGGATGTCCACGGTTTCAGCCGACGTATTGCAGCCACCGTTTTCTTTGATAAACTTCTTCACCTTGCTGGTCACAACCAGAACATCTGCCATTTGGTCCTCCTGAATTCGCCACCCAGCATAAGCCCATCTCGAAATAAAAGGGAAGCCATATGCAATCTGTCATCCCTTTCACGTTCATCACTATGTGATAGTTATATGCCGTGGCCCGGCCACCGGTGACATTTTAGGGCCTTTAGAACAGCATAAGTAACTGAAACGACAACGTTAAATCGATGATTTTGAAGGCCTTACTCTTGCTCTGCGTTAGGCTATGCAGAAGTCCAGGCTTTGGCGAGGGTTGTTTTCCTTCGTTTTGTTAACAACCAGCTTTTCGCCCCCCGCCATTCCAATCGAAGGGACGGACGCGTCGGAGTTCGTGCCTTTGGTTCATGATCAACAAAACGCCGACACTCCGGGCGATTTCTTCCCGCTTTTGTCGCCGCCCACCGACGCCCCCGTTGCGGTTCGCACCGAAGCTTGGACCCCTGAAAAAGACCGGCAATGGAAAGACATGCGCTCACGCATTTTACGCGATTTCGGCAACCGCATTTCGCCTGATTTCAAAGTCCCGGCGGGATTACAAGAACGTACGGCGTTTTGGTTCGACATCTACACGCGCTACGGTGAAGCCCATCACATCATTCACCATTTGCGCTATCCGTGGATCGTTTTCCGCGTCTTCGATTCCACGCAGACTTTGCTCAACGGCAAAGGCCCGGCTTGGCTGCGGCGCGATCGCGCGCAAAAGATGGCGCGCGCGCAAACCGCGGAAATCCGCGCCGCTTTGCAAAGACTGGCGCGCCGCAACTCGTACGGAGATCTTCCGCGCCTGGAACAAGAACTCTTCGATAAACTTTCGGGTCTTCCCGGCACCCGCAAGGCGGTGATTCGCCTGGCCGCGCGGAGCGTTCGTAGTCAATTGGGTCAGAAAGACTTCTTCCAACGCGGACTCGTGAACAGCAGCCGTTACCTTCCGTACATGGAAGCGGAGTTCCGCCAACTCGGCCTTCCGGTGGAGCTCACGCGCATGCCGTTTGTGGAATCGAGTTTCAACGAAAACGCCTACTCGAAAGTCGGCGCCAGCGGCATTTGGCAAATCATGCCCCGCACCGGCAAGGCGTACATGATCGTGAATGAACACGTCGACGAGCGCAACTCGCCGCTCAAAGCCACCGTCACGGCGGGGCGCCTGTTGCGCTCATATTTCAAATTTTTGAAATCGTGGCCCCTTACCATCACGTCGTACAATCACGGTATCGGCAACATTCAAAAGGCGATCAAGCGCGCGGGTTCGCGCGATCTCTCTGAAATCATCAGCCGCTACCATCAAGGCGATTTCCGCTTCGCTTCGAGCAACTTCTTCACCTGTTTCCTGGCCGCCATGTACGCGGAGAAATATCACGAGCTGATTTTCAAAGAGGTTCCCCGTGAACCGCTGCAAGAACGCGAGATCATTCGAGTCGCCGCGGGCACGCGGACGCGCGCGTTGATGAAAATCACCGGCATGAATCAAGAGCAGCTGTTGCGCTACAACTTGGATCTGCGTGGCGCGCTCAAGTTCAACACGACTCTGCCGCGCGGATTCAAACTGCATGTTCCGCCCGCGAGCAAGATGCGCGTTTCGGCCAACTGACGCGGTCCCTTTTCGACACCGAAATTTCTGGCCCCCGATTTGCTGACCTCAGTGACCGAGGTTTCACAAACAACACATTGGGGGATAAATGAAACTATTTGTTATCACTTTCGTAACGGCACTGGTGTCACTACCGACCGCATTCGCCAACGAAGTCGAACTGTTCGAGCTCGAAGAAGGCGCGATCAGCGAGCAAGACATGCAGGTCTTGTCCCGTCGCGGGGATCGTGATGATGGCGCGGCCATCGTGGGCGCGATCTTCGGCGCAATCAGCGCGGAAATCATGGAACGTGAATCCGGCGGGCGCGGCGGGGGCTGGGGCGGTCATCGTCCGCGCTTCGTTGAGTGTTACGCTCGTCCCGCTCGCGGCGGCCGTACCTTTGCCGTTAGCGGACGTCGGCCGCGCATGGTGCAAGCAGCCGCGATCGACAAGTGCGAGCGTCGTACCGGTCGCATGTGCCGTCCGCTCGGTTGTCGTTAATTTCTGATGACGACGTGAACGTACTGCGGTTCCGCGACGACGACTTGCGAATACGTCTCGCGGGACTGCGTCGGATGAATGTAGATCGTTTGCAATCCCGGGGGCGCGTTGAAGATCACGAAACCTCCGCCCGCGATCCCGGAACGAGTTTGCAGCGGTTGGCCTTGCGCATCCAGATAAACGATCTGCATTTGTTCACCGGGCGCGTAACCGGTGAGCTCGATCTCGAAATCTTGCCGATCGACGAAGCCCGCGATCATGCCGCGATTCGAAAGCAGCTGCACGCCCTGCTTGTTCTGCAGTTCATAAAGCCAATCGCGGCGAATCATAGGAATCTGCACCAAATGCGGCGAACCGGTCATGGTCACGCGACTGATCTCGTAGTCGGGCCCGGCTTCGGCCTCGACCATGAACGGATTCGCGGCCATCGCGTACTCGACCCAATCGCCCGCGTCGACGCTGCGGAAATCTTCGGTGCCGACCATGCGCACGCGCGCATCGAGCGGCTTGTGCATGTCCATCACGTCCATGACTTTGAACTGCGAGACGACTTTGTCGCGCAAGCCCACTTCGATGAACGAGACATGGCGGGACTCGGTGGGGAAGATCTGCGCCGGAAACAGGCGCCCGCCGGCTTTCACGCGCAAGGCTTGAACGCCCGGGCGAACTCTTAAGAACGCGAAGAGCCCATTGCTCGAGGTCTTCTTCAAGCCCATGTCCGGAAGGTAAGTTTCATTGAAATAAATCACGCGGTAATTGCCCGCCATTTCGACCTGGGCGCCGGCGGTCGGAACGCCGTCACGCGCGATCTGACCCCAAACCACCGCGGCTTGATAGGCCTCTTTGCGCTCCATGGACTCGAGCTGCAAACCGATCAGCGCATCGACCATCGAATTCGGATACATCTTTATATCTTGGGGGTGGCCCGCTTGTCCCACGACTAAAGTCGGCCAGTGGTTCTTGGCGGTCGCGCGCGCGATGAAGCTCGACTCGCGATTCAAGGTCGGCTCCGTATATATGCCTTCTTCGGAAACGGCTTGCGGCTCGGTGTACGAATCGATTTCCACGCGCGCGCCATTCACCGCGATCTTGTTGCGGCCGACCGAATGGCCCGACACGGTTTGCAAAGTCGCGCCTTCGGCCGTCGGACTCAGCGCCAAACGGATATCGCCGATACGATTGTCTTTTCTGGGAATCGAGGACAAACGAGTCAGGTTCAACTCACCGCGCCCCAGCACGCGACCGTCGCGCGTCTGCAACTCCGCGACCAGGTATCCGACCGCGCGTTTCACATGAATTTCGAAACGGCCTTCGGTCACCCAAACGCGACCGCGTTCGATGATCGCGCCGCTGTCGACGCGTTTGAGCGTAATATTGGTTTCAGGTCCAACGAAGGCCAAACCGCCGGTCATTTCGATTTGCCCGCTCAACCAAAGCGGCCGCTGGCCGTCGGGATTGGTCTCATAGCGATTGAAACTCGGAACGTAGTCTTGAACATCATCGTCGTTCTTGGCCACTTCGATCGGGGGAGGAGTCGGCTCGGTGGCCCTTCCACGACCGATGGTGATCGGCGTGCCCGTGCGAGAAACGATCACCCGTTGATCTTTGGACTTTGAAGCGGCTTCCATCGCCAATTGACGGGCCATCTGACCCGCCGAAGGAATCGACCAATCTTCTTCGGCCGCTTGGGCGAGCAAGGCTTGCTTACGTTCTGGAATCGGCAATAAATGACCGCGGGAATCCAAGATCGTTTTCGAAACCGGCGCCGCCGCTTGCAGCGTTTGCGCCCGCACCGATTCGCCCGCCACCATATAAGGTTGAGGCTCCTGACTCGGCACATTACGGATCGTCAAACCTTTGAGTGCCAACAGGCGCGAACGGGGAGTCTGTTGCAAGAACTTCGTGTCGACCTTGATTCCCGAAACCAAGCGCATTCCCGTTTCAGGAATCTCTTGGCTTCGATCGTCGAAGTTCAAACGCAGATCTTCAAACGCCGCGTAAGCGGGCGACGAGCGATTGGCGGAAACCGCGAAGTCGCGCGCGAAGCCGGAGCGAAAATCAATATCGGAAAGTGAAAGCGGAAACAGCACCATGGCCGCGCCCAGAAGGCGCGGCCACCAAACAAAATCCGTTTTGTGGCGCCGACTATTCATATTGTGAATAGTCTAATTAAAAGACGCGAAAATCGTCAATGATGTTGCTGTCTTCGGGACGTTTGGAGAGCTCGTTGACTATTCTATTTTTTAGGTTTTTGGCTAGTCTCTCGTTATATCCCGCCTTGACGTAGGTATAACCGCCGGCGCGCGGGATCGCCTTTTCTTGCGTCACCCAAATCTCGATATTGTAGGGACGACGGTCATTCAGGACCAAGATCTGGGCGTAGTAGCGGCTCAACGAATCCACTCCGGGTTTAAAGCCCCCCTTGCCATCCGAATTGAAATGCAGCGATAAGAATTCGCGGCCATTCGGGCTGATCGCCCGGTGTCCCACCGGGATAATATTGAGAACCGCGGAACGGATCTGTTGAAAAGCTTTATCCACATCGTGAATAACGACTGTATTTCGATATTTAGGTGAAAGAACGCAGCCTGAAAAAATCGCCCCGATAAAACTAACGACAAAGGCTATGAAGAGACGCCGAAGCATCCCTTATTTTGGCACGTTCTGAGCGTCTTTCAAGAATTGGGCGATACCTTTCTCGGTCAGCGGGTGATTCACCAACTGTTGCATGACCTTATAAGGCATCGTCACGATGTGCGCCGACATCAAGGCGGACTGCAAAACATGAATCGGGTGGCGTACGCTGGCCACCAAAACTTGAGTACTCAGATCATAATTGTCGTAAATCTGAGTAATCTGACTAATCAACTCCATGCCGTCCGACGATATATCGTCCAACCGCCCAACGAAGGGACTAACCAAGGTGGCGCCGGCTTTGGCCACAAGCAAGGCTTGAAGAGGTGAGAAGATCAAAGTGACATTGGTCTTGATACCATCTGACGCCAAGCGCCGAACAGCCACCAAGCCCTCTTCGCACATCGGGATTTTCACCACCACATTGTCCGCGATTTTGGCGAGTTCCAAACCCTCTTTCACCATCTCGTCCGCCTGCAGCGAAATCACTTCGGCGGAAACTAGACCTTTAACCTCTTTGCAGATGTCTTTGATCACATCCGCATTGCGACGACCTGACTTGGCAATCAATGTCGGATTGGTCGTCACCCCATCCACCCAACCGCGACGGTTGGCCTGGCGAATCTCTTCAATGTCCGCGGAATCGATATAGAATTGCATGACTGGGGTGCTCCTTAATGGGCTTCACTTACGGTAAAGATCACTAAGGTCATAGAGTCCGGGTTTGGCTTTGTCAAACAGCCAGCGGCCGGCGACCAATGCGCCCCGAGCGAATACCTGGCGATTGAAAGCGGTATGTTGAATGGTCAGGGTCTCTTCAGGCCCCATGGCCCAAACCGTGTGAATTCCGGGAACTCCTCCGCCGCGAACGCTGAGCGGCGTCGGAAGATCACGGCCCAAAACCTGGGTGAGCTTATCTTGTAACAAAAGCGCCGTGCCGCTCGGCTTGTCCTTCTTTTGACTGTGATGAACTTCGTCGATTTGAAAATCCCAATCGCCCAGAGCTTTCAAGTTTTCCAGCATCGCGTTCATCACCGCGATGCCTTGGCTCATGTTGGCCGAGTAAAGCACGGGGATCTTTTTCCCGGCCGCGCGCAAGCCCGCCTGCACCTTGGCATCAAGTCCCGTGCTACCTGATACGAGAGCCACGTTATGTTTCACGCACCATTCGATGGCGCCGCCCAAACCTTCGCTCGAAGAAAAATCGATCACGACATCGGCTTGCGCCGCATCGACCGACTGCCAATCTTTCGGGGCGTTGACGGTGGCCGCGATTTTCACCCCCGCCTGGGCGGAAAGATTCCGGATCTCTCGGCCCATGCGCCCCGAAGCTCCGACCAATACGACTTTTAAATCCGCGCGAGTTTTTTTAGACACGTTTTATATTCCTGATGATATTTCGGGTCGAGCTCAACCAAGGGCAAACGCAGCTCCGGCGAATCGATCAATCCCATCCAATACAAGGCCATTTTCACGCCAATGGGGTTGGCCTCGGCATACATGCATCTTATTAAATCGGCATAGGTCTCGACATATTCTTTCACCGCGCTCTTATCGCCCTTCGCCAGGCGCGCCCGCGTCGCGAGCATCTCTTTACCGATCACGGGACGGGCCACACCGATCAGCCCGTGCCCGCCGCGCGCGCAGAAATCCGCGAATGTGCCGTCGTCGCCCGAGAGCAATACGAAATCGTCCGGCACCGCGCTCTGAATCCGCTCCAGCAGCCGCATATCGGCCGAAGCCTCTTTTAAGCCGATGATGCCCTTGATTTTCGCGATCTCACCGACCGTCTCAGGCTCGAGCGACGTCACCGTGCGCGCGGGAACATTGTAGGCAATGACGGGGATACTCACGCGGCTCGCGACCTCGGCGAAGTGCGCGATCAACCCGCGCTGCGGGGGCTTGTTGTAATAAGGAACGACCACCAGGAGCGCGTCGGCGCCCCATTCTTCCGCGGTCCGGGAAAAGTTCGCGGTGGCCGCGGTGGAATTCGAACCCGTCCCGACGATGAGCGGAACTTCGCCGCCGGTCTCTTCGCGCACGTTCAAGAAAATCGTTTTCACTTCCTCTTGAGTCAGCGTCGGCGATTCCGCGGTGGTGCCGTTGACCACGAAGCCGGTGATGCCCTGGTCAATCTGCGCGCGCACGAGACGCCGCAAAGACGGCAAATCGACCTGGCCTTCTTTGAACGGCGTCACCAACGCCGTAAAAACGCCATGGAAATCAGTCGCGATCTTCATCTTTGTCCTCGCCTTCGTCGACATCCGGCGCCACCTGCTTGCGCGGCGCGATCTTCATGCCTTCGGTCGCCTTTTTATATGTGGGACGGCCGCGGCCGAGTTCCGGCGGCTTTTCCGGGGGCAGCGGGTCGCCCTTTACTCCGCATCCCAGGTTCACAAGCGTGAACCATAAACTAAAAATCAGCGGACTGTTTCGCCAACTCATCTTCGGCCTCCTTCAGATTCGCGCAGAGCCTGGGCTCCAAAGAGAATTTTTTGCGGTCGCGCGGGGTCGCCGCCTTGCAAAGTGAAACGTATTTCCCGAGCCATGGCTCGGATTCCTTCTCTAAGCCCATTGCCGAGCGGGCGAGCACCCAATAGGGCTCCGGGAAAGACGGCTGCTCTTCGCTGAGCTTCATCGCGGCATCGAAGCTTTTCCGAAACGACTTCTGCTGAAGCAAATCCTGGGCGAGCAGATATTGAACGAACGCGTCCTGCCACTTGTCGAGAGCGGGCAGCTTTTTGGCGCTCTCGCGCAAAACGTCGAAGCGCTGCTGACAATAGAGCGCGCGAAGTTCAAGCACCGCGGACTCACTCCCGTATGGATTCAAGCGGCGCGAGCTAAGAAGCGTCTGCACAGCCCCGTCGCAGTCTTGTTTCTGCAGTTGAATGCGCGCGATGTGATTCAGAATCTGAATGTTTTCATCTTCAAGGGGCAAAGCCTGGCGGAACTGGGCCAGCGCCAGATCCGGCGATTCCCACATCAACGCTTGCCCGGCTTCGAAAGCCTTTTGGCCTTTGTCGGTGAAAAACACGGTGGTGATCTGGTTCAATGCTTCCGTGAGTTTGGCGCGCGTGCGCAAAGAAATCGGCGTGGCCGCGAGCGCTTTACGCAGAATTTCGCTCGCCTCTTGTCTTTTCTTTTGCACCGCAAGGGATTGCGCGGCCTCGACCGGCGTGACCGTGTCGGCGCGCAAACTGAGCGACATGAAGAGGGTCAAAACCAAAAACGGCATCGGCCCAACATAGCATCACTTGGGCATTTCGCGAACCAAAACCTGGCGCGGTTTCGAGCCGTTGGCGGGGCCTACGACACCTTCCGCTTCGAAGATCTCGATCATGCGCGCGGCGCGCGGATAGCCTAAACGGAATTTGCGTTGCAAGAGCGAAGCGCTCACTTCGCGCTGGGACGCGACCCACGACAAGACTTCGTCGTAGCGGTCGTCTTTGATTTCGCCGTCGAACCCGCCAAAGCCGCCCCCGTCGCCCGCGGGCCCGCCGCCGTCGGTGTCGAACCCCCCGCCGCTGCCGTCGATCACTTTCATGGCGATCGCGTCATACTCCGGCTCGCCTTGAATTTTCCACGTATGGCAAACTTGCGAAATCTCCTCCTCGGACAAATACGGCCCGTGATGACGCTCGGGCTTGCTCACGCCCGGCGCCAAGAACAGCATGTCCCCGCGGGCGAGCAGGCGCTCGGCCCCGCCCTCATCCAAGATGATGCGTGAATCCATTTTGCTCGCCACTTTAAAGCTGATGCGGCCGGGAATGTTGGTTTTGATCAAGCCTGTCACGACATCCTTGCGCGGGGACTGCATCGCGAGCACCAAATGAATTCCGCAAGCCCGCGCCATTTGCGCCAAACGCACCACCGCTTGTTCGACGTTGATCTTGTCGACGGCCATCAAGTCGCCGAACTCCTCGACGACGATCACGATGTAGGGAAGCGGCTGATAGTAGTAACTCTCGGGGTGAAAACTGCCCTCTAGGGCGCCGTTAACGGCCGCGTGCTCTTGCACCTTTTGGCTATCAAATTCAGAGACGATTTCATTGTAAGCCTCCAAACCGCGCGCGCCGAATTGGGCCATCGAGCGGTAACGCTTTTCCATTTCGCGAATTCCCCAGCGCAGCGCGCCCACGGCCTTCTTGGCCTCGCGAATGGGCGGCATGATCAGATGCGGAATGTCGTTGAACGCCGCCAAATCCACTTGCTTCGGATCCACCAATATCAATTTCAACGTTTTGGGCGAGTGGCGGAACAAAAGCCCCGTGATCATGCTCACGATGAACACCGATTTCCCGGAGCCCGTCGTGCCCGCCACCAATAGGTGCGGCATTTTGCGCAAATCCACGATGCGCGGTTCGCCGTCGGCTTTACGGCCCAGCGGAATCGGCAGTTTGGTTTCATCGTCCCAGAAATTTTCTTGGCTCACGATGTCTTTGACGAAAACGGATTCACGCACGGAGTTGGACGTTTCAATGCCGACGACATCGCGACCCGGAATCGGCGCGACTATCCGTACGGATTCGCTGCTGAGCGCGAGCGAAAGATCGTCCGCCAGGTCGGTGATCTTGCTGATTTTCACGTCGGCCGCCGGTTTGAATTCAAACATCGTCACCGCGGGACCGGGCTTGATGCCGACCACTTCGCCGCGCACCGAGAACTGAGCGAGTTTTTCGACCAGCAGGCGCGCTTTGCCCTTGATCTCGCGCTCATCCAAGCGCGCACGCGTGCTGGGCGGATCTTCAAGAAGGGAAAGCTTCGGCAGTTCCCAGTTTTCCACCCGCCGCGGGATTTTAACCGGGGCCGCCTTTTTCGGGCGTTTGAAAAGTTTCGTTTGCAGCTGTTCGGTCAAAAAGCCGGTGAGCGGAGTGCGATCGTCTTCATGTTCTTCGGACTCATTTCCTTCTTCCATCTCCGATTCATCGTCCACTTGCTCAACGCGAGTCTGCTTTTCCTCGGGCTGAATCTTGAAAAAAGCTTGCGTGGCGGTTGCAGCCATGGGAGCCGCCGCTTTAGAGCCCGTCGCCAGGGCCGGACGCTGAATCACCGGTCTCAACAGGAAGTTCATTCCCGCCAGGAACGCGCCCCACCAAGCGGCGAGCAGGTCGGTCACCGTTTCGCGCGGGCGCTGCACCAACTCCGACCAGGTGCGATCGGTGTAGAAAACCATCAACGCCGCGAAGAACGTCCACAGCAAAATCGCGATGCCGACTTTGCCCATGGCTTTGACAAGTCCCAGAGTCATCGCGTGGCCGACCCATCCGCCGACGCGGATTTGACCTGAATAAAAGCGCACGTCGCCCAAATGCAAGCTCAGCAGACAAGTCACGCAAACCAGCAGCAATCCGTCGAGCCACCATTGCGGGCGATCTTTGCGCGATACTTTGCCGCGAAAGCAAATGAACGCTTGGCGAATCGAGCCGAGCACCAGAATCCAAGCGGAAAAACCAAAGCCTTGATAAAGAAGATCCGCGAGAAACGATCCCAAGTAACCGCAAAGGTTCTGCGGCCTTCCGCTCTGAACGATGGAGTTCAGCGACGGATCGGTCGGATGGTAGCTGATAAGAGATGCCGTTAAAAACACTCCAAGGGCCAACCAGAACAGTCCGCTCAGGTCGCTTTGATACTTTTCGAATAAACGTTTCATTCCAGTAGTTTATGGGAGGGGGTGGGGGATTGAAAGTCTGGATTTCCAAGGTCTCGTGTAGTAAGCCTGCAAGCGACGCATGGGCGAACGTATGGAATCCACCCTTAAGATCAATGAGATCTTCTTCAGCATTCAGGGCGAGTCTTCGTGGGCCGGTTTTCCCACGGTTTTCGTGCGCACCTCGGGTTGCCACTTGCGCTGTACGTACTGCGACACGACCTATGCCTATCACGAAGGCGAACTGCGCACGGTCCAGTCCTTGCTGGATGTGATTGCGGAATATCCCGCGCGCTATGTTTGCGTCACCGGCGGCGAGCCGCTTTTACAGCCCGCCATTCATGAATTCATGGCCGCGCTTTGCGACCGCGGCTACAAAGTTTCTTTGGAAACGAGCGGAGACAAGAATTGCGCACGTGTCGACTCGCGCGTGAAGAAGATCATCGACGTGAAGACTCCCGACAGCGGAGCGCCCGGCGCATTTGACGAGCGCAATTTGCGTTGGGCGGACCCGGCGACGGAATTTAAATTCGTGATTTGTTCCGAAAACGATTTTTCCTGGGCGGAAAACTTCGCGCATGAAAAAGGACTTTTTGAAAAATCAAACGTTTTATACAGCCCATCATTTAAAACCATCGAAGAACGCTGGCTCGCCGAAAAGATATTGAGCGCGCGATCGCCCGCGCGGCTGCAATTGCAGATGCACAAATATATTTGGCCCAGTACCTCGCGCGGAGTTTGACCGACTCGCCCTTTCTGTTTTAGAAACATCTCTCTTTGCCATGGGGGTTTGAGGACCGATGACACCTACTGCGAACAGCTCTGACAATCTTCTCGTCGCGAATCTGCAAACGGTGAGTCTCGAAAAATTAGTGCGCAGCAAATTGGAAGTGTTTTTCCAACAGCAGCACGAAGCCCAAGTGGAATTGGATGGCCTGCACAAAATTGTCCTGGAACAAGTGGAAAAACCGCTGATCGAACTCGCGCTCCGCATTTACAACGGCAATCAAGTCAAGACCGCGAAGATGCTCGGTATCAATCGTAATACGCTCAAGAAAAAGATTGATAGTTACAAGATCCGCGTTAGAAATAAAATCATTACAAACTAGTCGGATCTTTGTGATCTGATTCTTCTGTGTACGGCATCAGCGAGCCATTTGGTCCTTCGTCTCTGATTAAGACTCGCTACAAATTTTGATTTTTTAAACAGGGAAGTACGTATGGAAACGCGCCTACCCCCGCAAAATATTGACGCGGAAAAATCCATTTTGGGCGGTTTGATGCTCGAGCAAGAGGCTTGGGACGAAGTGTCTGAGATTCTCGTCGAGGACGACTTCTACAAACCCGCGCACCGCAAGATTTTCGCGGCCATCCGCGAACTGCATCGCCGTGAAATGCCCTCGGACCTGGTCACTGTCAGCAATATCCTGATGGAAAAGGGCGAGCTCGACATCTTGGGCGGCCCTGCATACTTGGCGGAACTCACCGATCAGACGCCTTCGACCGCGAACATCACGTCTTATTCGAAGATCGTTCAGGAAAAATCGCTGCTCCGCAAGGTCATCCAGTCGAGCCAGGAATTCGTCGATAAAGCCTACACGCAAGAGTTCGAAAACATGGACGCCTTTCTGGACACCATGGAAGCCCGGGTCTTCCAGTTGGCCGAGAGCAAAACGACCTCGGGCCTGACCGACGCGAGTGAACTCGTCAAACTGTCGCTGGAGAAGATCGAAAGCCTTTACGCCAATCAGATGATGGTGACCGGCGTCGCCAGCGGTTTTAACGACCTGGATGAATTGACCGCGGGGTTTCATCCCGGCGAACTCACGATCATCGCGGCCCGCCCGTCGATGGGTAAAACCGCCTTCTCGCTCAACATAGCCCTGCATGCCGCTCTGACCAATAAGAAAAAGGTCGCTTACTTCTCGGTCGAGATGGGTAAAGAGCAGGTGATGGTGCGTATGCTCGCGCAATCGGCCAAGATTCGCTTGGGCGATTTGCGTATCGGTAAGATCGACGACCAAGCTTGGCCGCGGCTGATCAATACGGCGGCCGCATTGAGCGAAACCGGTCTTTTCATCGACGACACTTCAGGCATTTCGCCTTTCGACATCCGCGCCAAATGTCGCCGGATGAAAGCGAAATACGGTCTCGACATGATCATGATCGATTACTTGCAGCTCATGAACATGAAGCAACGTTACGAGAGCCGCGAGCGCGAGGTCTCCGAGATCTCGAAACTTCTGAAGTCGGTGGCCAAGGAACTCGCCGTCCCCGTCATCGCCCTCGCCCAGTTGAACCGCGGCGTGGAGGGCCGCTCCGACCGACGCCCGATGCTCTCGGATTTGCGTGAATCGGGATCGATCGAGCAAGATGCCGACGTCATCATGATGCTCTTCCGCGAAGACTACTACGATAAGAACAACCCCGAGATCAAAGGCGTCGCCGAGGTGATCATCGGCAAACAGCGTAACGGTCCCACCGACACCGTGAAGCTGCGTTGGATTCCCGAGTACGGTATCTTCGACAATCTGATTCGCGGCCCCGATGCCCCGATGCCGTCAGCTCCTCCGCCGACGCCCATTCGCCGCGGCGGAAAACCCATGAACTTCGCGCCTGGAGCGGGCAACGCCTAGAGTTTCCCGGACCAAAGCCTAAATCAAAGTCACAAGTCTTCTATTTATCTAACCATTGCGATGCAATGCAGGTGTCTTTTGATTAACCCACGGAGGGGTGCATGGAAGGCATCGTCTTATTGCGTTTGCTGATACAGTCGACCGGCTTGCCGGTCGAGGCCGTGGAAAAGGAAGTGCAGAGATTGATCAGCATCCGCGGACTTGATCCGGAGACGCTGACCCTCGAAGACATTCGCGAAATACTCGCGATCTATTTGCAGGATGTACTGAGCGAAGCCAAAAGCGCGTACTAGAGCTTCTCGACGACGATCGTGATCTCGGCTTCCAAGCCCTCGCCCATACGGACCGAAGCTTTGTGCTGACCCAGCAGTTTGATCGGCTCTTCCAGATGGATATCGCGCTTGTCGATTTGATAGCCGTTGGCCTCGAGCTGTTTCGAGATATCCATGTTGGTCACCGAACCGAACAGCTTCTCTGAGTCCGCGGCCGCTTCCAATTTGAAGTTCAAAGTCAGGCCCTGCATCTTGTCGATAACGACTTTGCGCTCCGCCACGGCTTTCTTCTTCTTGATGTCGGCCACTTTCTTCAAGTGGTTCCATTCGGTAATACTGTCTTCCGTCGCGCCCACGGCCAGTTGGCGGGGGAACAAGTAGTTGCGCGCGTAACCGCTTTTCACGTTGACCAGATCGCCGACTTTACCGAGATCTTTCACGTCTTTTTGCAGAATCACTTTCATAACATCCTCGCTTCTAAAAAATTAAATGCGTTTCAAGTTTCCCGATTGAACTCTTCGGTCCGCTTCGCCAATCGGGCGCGAAAGTCGAACCAGTAATCGGCCAAGCCGATCACGCTCACGAACATGAACAGGTAAACCACGATCAATACCATGAACAGCGTTTGCCAAACGGGCGCTAAGCGGATCTTCTCGAAGAATCGGGTCACGACCGCGATCCCTTGCAAGAAGAACAACATGAAGCACACGTTCAAAACGTTGGCCGCCACGGCCTCGACCAGTTGATTGCCGAATCCGCCGAACGAACCCAGAAGCGAACCGATGAATATCCACACGGCCGCGTCGGGCAGTCGGAATTCCGCGAGTTGACGGCGCATCGGCGGCTCTTCGCTGTCGCCTTCGCCGCTCAAGCGACGCTCGAGCAGAATCGAAAGGTAAAGCGCGCCCATCCAAAGGATCATCACGATCGAGGGCAGCACCAGCATCAATTCAAAGTACTTGATCTGAAACTGCCGATTCATTTCGCTCAAAGGTTTGAACATCGCTTCCAAGTAACCCAACACGCTTTGCGACCATTTCGGTCCGGTCAGGTAAACCCAGAAGGCGAAGCCCCCGGCGGCAAGCAACGAGTTGATCGCCAAGGTGAAGAACGAACTCCACCCGAAACTGAACTCCATTTCCTCGAGTTCCGCGAAAACGCCGATCAAAAGCACCAGACTGAAGAACGCCAGGGCCAGCATTTTCAAACCGCCCGCGAACAGTCCCGCGCTCAACACAAGGCCCAAACCCCAATACCCCAAGCGCGGCAAGCGCCGACGCAATATCTTCAGGCTCACTCCGCCCAAAACATAGGTAAGGGCGGTCATCAAGACGGCCCAGACACCATGGAATAGAATTCGGAAACGCTGTGCTTGACTCATGGATTACTGGCGCGGGCCTCTGTCGCCGCCCATGCCACCACGATCCCCACGATCGCCGCGGTCTCCGCGATCGAATCCACGGCCGCCGCCGCCCTCGCGATCTCCACCGCCCATGCGCATGGCTTTACGCTGTTGGTTTTTGATTTCGCGTTCACGCTCGCGATTGGCGGTTTCCACCAACGCTTCTTTGAACTTCTCGACGAATTTCGTGAGCGGGGTGCGCTCATCCAAACGCGTGTGTTGATAGCGCAAAACTTTGTCATTGATGCGCATCGTACGCTCGAGTTCCGAGATCGCCTGACCGTCGGCTTCGAACGTCATGTGAAAGTAATTGCCGCGGGTGATCTTGTTGACCGGATTGCCCAGCTTGCGTTTACCCCAAGTGTCCAAGTGGTTGATACTGCCACCGAACGATTGGATGATTTCACGGTTACGGCGGAACAGCGCTTTCTGATCGTCTTCCGAGACGTCAGGATGCATGATCACGACCACTTCATAATTACGACGTACTTTAGAGCTGGACTCAGCCATTAAAGACATCCTTTCGGTTAAAAGCCCCGACGACGGTCGGAGCAAGGATTATAGGAAAACCAAGCGTTTAGCATGGGCCACCGGCCCCTTCAAGCGAAAGCCGGACTTATATTTGCCAACCTGATATGGGAACATGGTTGAACATGAATCTGGCGCTCAAAGTGGTCGAAGGCCCCTTAAAGAACAAAGTGTTTCGCGTGAAAGACGGTTTGACCATCGGCCGCCAAGGTTCGGGGATCGCCCTGAACGACGAGAAAGTATCGTCCCTCCACGCGGTCATCCGAAAGACGGGTGATTCCTGGATCTTAAGGGATACGGGCTCGAAGAACGGCGTGATGATGGACGGCCATAAAGCCGATGCTTTCCAGCTCACACCGGGAATTATTTTCTTTGTGGGCGACAATGGCTTCCAGGTCCGCGAGCTCTCGGCGCGCACCGATCGCCCGAAAGCCGGTAAAAACCAACGCTATTGGTACGAAGTACTGGCCGATTTCATAAACAAAAAGGCCGATCATTTCCGGGACCGCCCCAAACCCTTGGCTCCCCTGTCTCCGGCGTTGGTTTTGGAGTTCGTGCGCGGGGTGCAAGTGAACTCGAAGTGGGTGCTGGGCTTCGGTCCTCGCAAGATCGGGGCGAACTCGCTCGACCTGCCGATTTGGGAACCGGGCGCGCCTGAAATCTGTTTT
This sequence comes from Bdellovibrionales bacterium, assembly GCA_036822295.1. Taxonomy (GTDB): domain Bacteria; phylum Bdellovibrionota; class Bdellovibrionia; order Bdellovibrionales; family UBA1609; genus JALHOQ01. The sequence goes on from DAISHW010000007.1 coordinate 18,069, forward strand.
GAGATCATCCCCACCGCCGAGGGCTTGCTTTTCCGCACCGACCATCCCGAGGTCGTGAAGCTCAACGGCGAAAAGGTGGACACGCGAGTGCTTCGCATGGGAGATAACATCCGTATTCACGACACGCTCATCGAAGTGGATTTCTCTGAATGAATCTGGTTCCGAAAAGCACGGGTCATTTTCGCAGTTTCGACGGCACCCGCATTTATTACGAGGTGCGGGGCCAAGGCGCGCCCGTCGTTCTGAACTACGGCATCGGATGCCTGATCAACCACTGGCGCCCGCAGATCAAATACTTTTCGGAGCGCAATCAGGTCATCACCTGGGATTATCGCGCCCACCATAAGTCGGATATCCCCGAAAATCGCGCGCACCTGAACATGGACGCCATGGCGCAAGACTTGAACGCGCTCTTGGATCACCTGGAGTTGCCGCGCGCGAGCTTGTGGGGCCATAGCTTCGGCGTGCAGATGCTGGTGCGCTTTTACGATCTGTTTCCCAATCGCGCGCACAGCATGGTGTTTGTGAACGGCTTCGTGCAAAACCCGTTGCAAGGCATGTTCGGCAGCCCCGATCTGACCGAGTCGTTCTTCAAGCTGTTCAAGTCGGGTTACGAGATACTGCCTGAGACGCTGGGTTTCTTGTGGCGCGCGGGAATTCAAAATCCGCTGGCCATTCATCTTTCCGCGCTGGCGGGCGGCTTCAACCTGAAGCTGACCAGTTTGAAAGATGTCGAAATCTACGCGCGGGGAATCGCTTCGATGGATTTGAACGCCTTTTTGCAACTTTTCGAGTCGATGCTTCATTACGACGGCAAATCGGTTCTAGAGCGCGTGCAGATTCCGGTGATCATCATCGGCGGCAAACAAGATTCCGTGACCCCTCAGAAACACCAAGAGGAAATGCACCATCTGATCAAGGGTTCCGACTTTTTCATGGTGCCCTACGGTTCGCATTGCACCCAACTCGATATGCCTGAGCTCGTGAACTTGAAGATCGAGCAATTCTTGAAGGCCCATACGAAATAAAAACCCCGCTCTCGCGAACGGGGTCGGTTGAAAAAGCGTCGGGTGAACGACTACTGGTAAGCCCCTCCGCCAACGTCGAATCCGAAAGACGGCACGCTGTCGTCGCTCGTGATCGTCACGGTGACCGTGTCGCCGTCGACCACGGGCCCGAAACCCTCGCCGATATTGCCGCTCAAGCGACCGACGACGACGCCGGCCGAGTTGCGGAATTCCGCGATGTCATAGCCGGCTTCGGTGTCGAAGCGGGTGAAGTAAACGGCGATGCGGGTCGCGCCGGGAACCGAGAACGTGAACGTTTCGGTGCGGTTGTCGCCGAACGGGTGAAGCGTCGACGCGTTTTCGGTCGTCTTCATCCAGTGAAACGGGTCATCGGGATCGGCCGGGGCGACTTGGTTGGTGAGCGCCAAGTACGCGTCGACCATACCGGTGCTCACGCGATTACGCAGGTTCGCCATCGGCCGCGCTGAGTTTTTCAGGCGCGCCATGATCGTCGAATACGTTTGCGTCGTGTCTTGCGACAGCAAGAGCGCCGCGACGCCGGTCACGTGCGGGCACGCCATGCTCGTACCCGACCAGCTTTCAACCCCGCGCATCGTGTAGCTCACGATGTTCACGCCGGGAGCCGCGATCGCCACGGACGACTTCCCGTAGTTCGAGAAATCGGCCAGCATTCCAACGGGATCGAGGGCCGCGACGGCCATCACGTTGTCGAGTCGGTAGCTCGCGAGATATTCGGGGTTCCTGTCGTTGTCGTTCGAACTGTTACCGGCCGCCGCCAGGAACAAGATGCCGGCGTCACGCGCGCGCGCGATGGCATCCATCAACTGTTGGCTGAAACCGCCGCCCCCCCATGAATTGTTCATGATGTTGGCTTTCATCGCCGTCGCGTAGTCCACCGCTTTGATGGCGTCGGCCAAGCTTCCGCCGCCATCGTCCCCCAGGAAGCGAACAGGCAAGATGCGCACATTCCATGCGACACCCGTGATGCCGTTGGCGTTATTGCCCATCGCGCCCAAAGTTCCGCTCACGTGCGTGCCGTGACCGTAAACGTCCATCGGATCGCCGTCTTTGCCCACGATATCGCAACCGTGCACGTCGTCGACGCAGCCGTTGGCGTCGTCGTCCACGCCGGGCAGACCGTTTTTCTCGGCTTCGTTGGTGAACATGTTGCCGGCCAAGTCGGGATGGCTCCAATTCACGCCGGTATCGATCACGGCCACGATCACATCGTGTAGACCGGTTTCGATTTCCCAAGCGCGCTCAGCGCCGATGTCGACTCCGGCTTTCGCGGTGAACGTTCCGCCATCGCCTTCGACCACCTGGCCGCTGTTGATCAAGCCCCAAAGACGGGTCAGTTCCGCGTCGTTCGGAAGCGAACTCGAACCGCCGACCACTCTATATATATAGTTGGGTTCCGCGATGCGGACCATGGAGTTCGCGCTCAGCGCCGCGATAGCCGAAGGAGCGGTCTCGACCAGCGGACGCTCCACCAGCAAGATTCCGTGTTCCTTGGATACGATGTCCTTCACTTTGACGCCGAGCGAACGCTCGATGCTTGAATGACTAACAATGGCCGCTTTGGATTTCAGCTGAACTACGTATTCCCCGAGCCGTGCCGGGAAATCTTTCGCGTTCGCGGAAACCGCAAAAAATGCCACCAGAGCGAATGCCGCTCTGTTGAGTCGTCCCTGATTCATGATCCCTCCGCTCGTTCTTGAGCTAAGAATATTTAGTTGTGTGGAGGGAGCGAGGTCTTCATCCGTGAAGTAGGGTCGCTAGTTCCGTCAGCCACCCAAGTTCCCCTGCCAGTTCCAAAATGGTACCAAGGTAATTGCATGGCGCAACGTAAATCTAACGTGTTTTTGTTTTGCGTCGACCGGGCGCAAGGGGATGTGTGCCTAATATTTCGGCATCGAATGAAAGCTGTGCTTCTTTTTTGGGCTCAGATGAAGCGATGGGAGTCGGTGGAGCCACAGGCCTTGATTCCGCGGCCGCCTTAATCAGATGGCGAACGAATGCCTTTTGAACTTCCGGCGAAGAGTCTTTGTTGAAGCCAAGCTCCTTAAACAGATCGCCGATGCGGCGCATAGGGACGACTCCTATCTATAAGGTCTTTTCGGCGGTTGCGGCGGAACTTTTAGGTGGGTGTCCAATGCCCGTGGGGGTTTTTTTCCACCGACAAGACCAAGGAATAGGGAATCTCGGTGGAGAACCCCCCTTAATACAGGCGATAGTCCTGAAAATGACGCAATTTATCCGAAAAATTGTGGATAACCCTGTGGGTTAATGTTGATAAATCGCTATGGGTGGTGGGCCAAAGGTCTAGATCCCTAGATCTAGGGATGCTGAGCAATGACTCGGCATAGCAGCTAGAGTTAGCGTTCGCCGATCGAGCCTTTGATGAATTCGCGGTTCATAATGGCGATATTCTCGAGGGAAATTTCAACCGGACACACCGCAGAACAAGCCCCTGTGTTGGTGCAGGCTCCGAAGCCTTCCGCATCCATCTGCGCCACCATATTGCGGGCGCGTTCTTGTTTTTCGGCCTGACCTTGCGGCAGCAATGCGAATTGCGAAATCTTGGCCGAAACGAAAAGCGAAGCGGAGGCGTTCTTACATACGGCCACACAGGCGCCGCAACCAATGCAAGTGGCCGCCGCAAACGCGCGGTCCGCGATCGTTTTCGCAACCGGAATCGCATTGCCGTCTTGAGCCGCTCCCGTATTCACCGAAATGAAGCCGCCCGCGGTTTGAATGCGATCGAAGGCCGAGCGATCGACAACCAGATCTTTCACGACTGGAAACGCGCGCGCGCGAAAGGGTTCGATCACGATGGTGTCGCCGTCTTTGAATCGGCGCATGTGCAGCTGACAAGTCGTGGTCGCCAGATCGGGTCCGTGCGGATTGCCGTTGATCACCAAAGAGCATGCGCCGCAGATCCCTTCGCGACAATCATGGTCGAATTCGACGGCATCGTCCCCCCGGCGGATCAGCTCTTCGTTCATTACATCGAGCATCTCCAAGAAAGACATATGGGCCGAAACGTTCTTGGCCTGGTATTCCATGAAGCTGCCTTTAGCTCCCGGTCCCGCCTGCCGCCAAACCTTCAAATTCAGAGTCATACCTTTTTCAGACATACATCATCCGATCACTTGTAGCTGCGTTGCGAGGGTTTCACATATTCGAACGTGAGCGGTTCTTTGAACGCGGTCCACTTCGGTTTGTCCGCCGAACCGTTGAATTCCCAAGCCGTCACATGGCTGAATTTCTCGTCGTCGCGCTTCGCTTCATTATCCGGTGTCTGGTGCTCTTCACGAAAGTGACCGCCGCAGCTCTCTTCGCGTTGAAGCGCGTCACTGGCCATCAATTCGCCAAGCTCCAAGAAATCCGCAACACGGCCCGCTTTTTCGAGTTCGCTGTTTTTAAAGTTGGGATCGCCGGCAACCCGTACGTCGTTCCAGAACTCTTCACGCAACCCGCGGATCTTTTCGATCGCCGAAGCCAGGCCTTGCGCGTTCCGCGACATGCCGACCAGATCCCACATCGTCTGCCCCAGGCGCTTATGAATATCGTCGACGGTGCGCTGGCCTTTGATGGCCAACATTTTTGTCAGGCGTGCCGACACTTCCTGGCGACTCGTTTTGAAAGCGTCATCGTTGACGTC
>DAISHW010000008.1:0-21677 GCA_036822295.1 Bdellovibrionales bacterium
GCATAATATATGGCATATTTGCTATATTGTCAAGCACAGAAATGGGTCCAGAAACGTTGGCAGATCTTAAGAAGCACGCGTGTTCCGATACCGAAAAAAATGATTATCGGCACCTCGGCTGTCCGGTTTCTGTCCGAAAATAGAGGAAAACGGATAAAAATCGAGATTAGCAGGAGACACTCTTCGCACGAAGTCTTCGGTTTAAAAACGTTTGTTAAGGCGTCGAAGACATTCGTTTTTCGATGAATCTCAACGACTTAAAAAACTTCTTCTGTTTATGAGGAAATTCGTTCGTTCCTAACGTGGGTATCGGGACGATAAGCCCCTTGGCGCCCCTTCACGTGAGAACGGGCGCGAACCAGAATATGAGGGTCCTTACGGGAATCGCGGATCCGACCGCCGTCTTGATTCAAACGGCGAACGACGCGAACAATTCCCTGACGCCCTTTGAGATCCGCGCCTCCACAATCAATTTCGGCGGAGGTCAAGTCGGGATCGGCACGGCGACGCCGCAAGCCTTGCTCGACGTGTACGGCACCGGCGCGATGGTGATCCCGCGTGGCACGACCGCCGAGCAACCGTTGTCCGCGGTGAACGGCATGATCCGCTACAATTCAGAAGAGGGAAAATTCGAAGGCTACAGCGACGGCGTTTGGATCAATCTGAGCGGCGGCTCCTCGAGCAGCGGCGACACCCCGGGCTACTATAGCAGTATCACCTACACGACGTCCGATGCTGGAGTTCCCCGCCCAAGTTGTACGAACCCTACGGAATCGACCATGAACGATGAATCGGTGGCCGGAAAGACCACATGGGGTTCGAGTGGTAGTGATGAGGACACCTGGATCCGCGCCGATCTCGGGAGCGCCAAGCCTGTCAGCCGTATCCGTGTCGGCGGTCTGGGACCTGAGTCATGCTGGGATGACGCGAGTGAGGCTTGGGAGAGTAGCGCGTACATCGAAGTTCAAGTTTCCACCGACGGTAGCAGTTGGACGACGGTCGCCGACAACACTTCGTTCACGTATTCCGACTCCATGATGAAAAACATCGATTTCACCGAAGTCAGCGCAAGATACGTTCGCTTGTATGCAGAGAACAATCCCCTGGCGACCGGTCAGTTCCGCATCTACGGATCGCAAGGCGGCGGCAGCGGCGGCGGTCTGGTGGCGACTCAGACGATCGGTGCGGGCGGCACGATCACCGCCAACGCCTGCGGAGGCATCAAGCGCATCACCGCAACTGCCGCGCGTACGACCAGCACGAGCAACACGTTCACCGCTCCGGCCGGCGCGAACGCCGGATGCTGCATGGACGTCATCAACGTGGGGTCTTTCAACATCACGCTCGATAACAATTCGAATTTCTATTCCGCCGGCGCCGCCAACGTCGTGCTCGGCGCCCGCGACACCGTCCGCGTTTGCTCCGACGGAACTGCGTGGACCCAGATCGGCGCCACCGGCAACAACTAACAAGTAGCCAAACTCGCAAGTCACTTGCGGCTTGATTGTCCAAGCTGTTTTCGTAAATAGCGATAATCATTGGTTGTCTTAGACGCCTACCTTGCCCGGGCAAGGTGCCGGCCCTGGCGCTCTCACGGAATTGAAGTTATGATTCTTTATAGATCGCCGTCGCTGTAGCCTTCGAATTTTCCGTCTTCTGAATTGTAGCGGATCATGCCGTTCACTGCGGATAACAGTTGCTCGGCGGTCGTGCCGCGCGGGATCTAACAGCTCGAGGCGCTCGAATCGCCCCGAAGCAATCATCCCGTTTCCATCCACACGCCCCGCCGTCGGATCAACTTTGAATGAAAGCTCAATTTAATCGGCGGACACCGAACTCAATTTAAATCTATAGGCACTTGAAATAACTGATATTTTACGAATAATTTCGGCACGTTCGCTAAAGCATTGAACATCCACAATTGAGACAATCAGAGTGAGGCGAAACGGCTCACGTCGATAACTCGATCTTGCGTTCTCACGCCACTTAAATTTCGGAATTCAGACGGACGTAAACTTCATCCATCTCGGACTGAACTGTCGCCACCAACGGTTCGATGTCGTCGGGAGCTTTCAAACCCTGGGTCGGAACGCGCGGAAGGATCTGCAATATCACCTTGTGCCGCCATTGCCCCGCTCCCGGCAAGAAGGACTTCTTAGGCAAAAGATCGTAAGCGCCCGCGACCACCACCGGGATCAAGTCCATCTGCGCGTTGATGCCGAACTCAAACGGTCCGCGCTTGAACTTCCCGAGCCGCGCTTCTTTTTGACGGGTCCCTTCAGGAGCGAGCGCGAACGCCTCGCCGTTGTTCACCCGGGAAATCGCGTTCTCATACACCTTCATGACCTTGCTGCGATTGCCGCGATCGATCGGCAGCACTCCGCAGAGCTCCATCGCTTTTCCGAAGAACGGGATTTTGAACAATTCGATCTTCGCGCCGAAGCGGAACGAACGCGGGAAATAAAAATACAAAAGCGGAATATCCATCAAACTGCTGTGGTTGAACAAAATCAAAAAACCTTTGCCGTCCGGCGCGACGTTCTCGCGCCCGCGCACTTCGACCTTCGCGCCGGAAAAAAACAAAAGCGGATACGACCATATGTAATTGATGAACCAATCGACCACGCGACGCTTGCTCGTCGAGGCCGCCACGCCCAGAATGACGATCGACATGACGAACGTGTGCCCGAGCCCGAAGAGAGCCAGGAACACGGCGCGAGGATAAGAGAGCCAATTCAAAATCATTGCCATGATCAGGATCGAGTTAAGCCGAACCTCCTAAAAAGGGCAAGGTCTAACCAAACTCCAACACCTCTTAGCATCGTTGACAGTTGACAAAAATCCCCGAGTTTTCGATACCGGTCTGAACAACCAATCAAGGGGTCACTCATGAAGCTCGCGGTCCTTGCTTTCACTCTTGTTTCGCTCTCTGTTCCGGCATTCGCGCAGAAAACCGGCGGCACCACGAAAGCGCGCCGCACGGCCGTCATGGGCGACACGCGCCGTCCGTTCACGATTCTTCCGCAAATCGGCGTCGCGATGATGGACTTGGAGGGCGTTGAGGACGCCGAAACCGATGAAGGTTTGAACCTGGGCGTGATGCTCGATTTCGGCCCGGGTCCGGTGAAGTTCCAAACCGGTCTTTCTTACATCCAAGCCGGCGCGCAAGCAGATGCTCCGTCGGACGCCGGTCGCGTTCAAATCACGGTCAAATTCGACTACATCGCCATCCACGCGGGCGCGAAGTATTTCACGATGAAACCTAGCCAAGGCCTGTTCGTGAAGGGCTCAATTTTACCGATGGTCAATACCCGCCACGACGCCGAGATCACGGTCGCGGGCCAAAGCCGGAAAATGAAAGTCGACGACATCCGCTCGATGGACATCATGTTCCAAGCGGCCGTCGGCTACGAAGTGCCCACCGACAACGGAATCGGCCTTGGCGTCGAGCTCAGCTTCAACCGCGGAATCTTGGATCAAAACACCGGCGACGGCGAAGACCTGTTCAACGAAGGCTTCATTCTCAGCGGTTTGATGCGCCTGTAATTCGGCAATCCCATTCCGGGCGCGAACTCGGGCCTGGAGTGCCGTTTTGCGGCAGTTTTAAACTTTCATCTTAAATATAAGCCCTGCCTATGCCGGCACCCGCCTTGCTGTTCCATTGCTTCGTAAACTCTTAACCGGCGGACGGGTCCGCCTAGTTTCGGGGAAGATTATGAACAAATGGATTTTAGCAATCGGCTTGGTGTTCTCAGCGCAAACGTTCGCCATGGACATGACGGACGATCTGAGCGGCGAAGTCGAAGCCGAAGAGCTGGACATGTACGATCAGCAGCAGCTCGAGAAAGAGCAGCGCAAAGAGACGTTGGCGGCTGAAAAGAAAGCTCAACAACTCGAAAACAAAATCAAATCGCTCCGCAACGAAAGCCAGTCGGTCGCCAAACGCATCGACAGCCAAACCGGCCGTTTCACCAACGCCGCGAACCGCGCGGACGAAACCGAACGCCAGAGCAAGAAACTCGAAAACGAACGCAACAAACTGCGCGCGCAACTCGAGTCGCTGCGCGCGAAAACCGAGCAAGCTCAGAACCGCGCGCAAAGCGCCAACGACCTGAACAAATCCCTCAAAAAAGAAATCCGCTCGCAGGAAGCGGAAAAACGCGAACTTCACGCCAAACTCCGCCAGGCCGAAGCTCGCTTGGAAAAAGCGCAAAAAGAAATCAAGGACTCGCGCAAGCGCCAACGTCGCCTGGGTGGCGAAGTCAAAAATCTGCAAAACCGCGTGGCTTCGGTTGAAGCCCGCGCCCGCAATCTTGAAGAGCGCAACATCACCGCCGGACTTGAGTAAAAAGCCCCGCGCAAGAAAAACAGAAGTTTGCGCCACATCCCTTAAGTTGCTAGGGTCTAGAAACGATGCCAGCCCAATTCACCTCGGTCATAGTGTTCTGCGACGGCGCCTGCACCGGCAATCCCGGCCCCGGCGGCTGGGGCGCGGTCATCGCTTACCCCGAAGGCGAAATCCATGAGCTCGGCGGCGGGAACCCCGAAACCACGAACAATCGCATGGAGCTCGTGGGCGCCCTGCGCGCGCTGGCCTCGATCGATGAAACGCGCGGCGAACCGATCCACATGTACACGGACTCGACCTACGTGATTCGCGGAATCACGCAGTGGATTTGGGGCTGGCGGTCGCGCGGCTGGAAGAACGCCGAAGGAAAAGACGTTTTAAATCGCGATCTTTGGGAGGAACTCTCGCGTCAAGTGTCCAGACTCAAAACCACGCCGATCGAATGGAAGTACGTGCGCGGCCACACGGGCGTGCCCGGCAACGAGCGCTGTGACGAGATCGCGGTGGCCTTTGCCAACGGCAAACGTCCGAAACTTTATTCCGGTCCCTTGATCCAATACGGGGTCGCGATCCACGACCTGCCCGAAGATCAGGAACTGCCCGAAATGCGGCCGCGCGAGGAAAAAAAGCCACCTGCTTTTTCTTATTTATCGATGCACGGCGGGACCGTCATGCGCCACAAAACTTGGGCCGAATGCGAACGGCGCGTGAAGGGCCAGTCGGCGGCCAAATTCAAAAAAGCCAAGACGGAACAAGAGGAACGGGAGATTCTTAAAAGCTGGGGTTTGGATCCAGATAAGACTTCGATCCGTGAATAAGAATCTGCTTAGGGGTCTGGCGCAGGTGCGGACGCTCGTCTTTTGAAATGCTGGTCACGCCCATGAACGGCGGAAGCAAAATCGCCAGGATCAGCAAGCGGCGGGCGAATTTCTTTCTTAAAGAATCATTTACTTTACGCATCACTTAACGCTTCGGATCCATTTGAGACGGACTTTAAGAAACCCTGACTCTTACTGGACCTTCGCCCGTGCATCAATCGCGCGAATTTCCCGAAACAACAATATAGTCGGCAACCTTGTGCTGGAGGCGTCCGCGCGTGAAAAAATGGGTCTCTAAACTCATCGAGCAATTCGATTTCGAAGTCGGTCCGGACGGCAAACCGCTCGAAAGTTCAACCGACGGCCTGACGGAAGATCGCGCCACCGTTTTGTTCATGCTCGACGTCTTCAACAAGCACATGATCGAAGTCGAAGGCCATCCCGTTCGTAAAACGCGCGAGGCCCTGGATTCCTTCGCCAAAGAATTGATCGCGCCGAAAGACAAAGCCGACGAGGAGCGTTTGCTGTTCCGCCTGCGCCAGTTCTTCAGCGCCTACCGGATCGACGAGACGACGTACTTTCAGAAAACATTCGAAGAGTTCCGCACGATCATCTGGGATTTCGTCGATCAATTGTCCGAAGACATCAACGCCGAAGAGGTCGAGGACACCGAGATCAAACAAAGCCTGGAGAGCCTGAAAGAGGCCGTCGAGAGCAACTCGATCGAAGTTTTGAAGAGTCACTCGCGCAAATTCATCGACTGTTACGTGGAAAAGCAGTTCAAGAAAGACAAGCGCCGCTCGACGCGCATGAAGTCGATCAAGAAGAACCTGGACAAGGTCAAAAAGCAATTGGGCGAAGCGCAAGACGCCGCCCGCACCGATCATCTGACGGGCGCCTGCAACCGCAAGACGTTCGACGAGCAAGGCGCGAACCTGGTGAAATTCTCGCGCGCCTCGGACCAAAGCGCGTGTCTGGTGTTGCTCGACATCGATCATTTCAAGAAGATCAACGACACCTATGGCCACCCGGTCGGCGACTACATCTTAAAGCAACTCACCGCGATCTTGCAAAAGCGCTTCGCCGGCAATGGCGAATCCGTCGCGCGCGTCGGCGGCGAGGAGTTCGCGCTGCTGCTTCCCGACACCGGGACGGCCAAAGCCTTTGACCGGATCGAGAGCCTGATGAACCAAGTCCGCGCGGAAATCTTCGTGCACGATAAAAGTCAGATCCGCTTCACCATCTCGGCCGGCATCGCGGAGCTCTGCTCGCGCGAGGAGTTCCCGTCGTGGGTCAAGCGCGCGGACCTGGCGCTCTACCACTCCAAAAACACCGGCCGCAACCGCGCGACGGTGGCCCCCGCCGCCGTCATTCAAGCCGCATGATCCCTTTGCTCGCGCTGGTCTTATTGATTGAAAGCGCGAGCGCCGACCAGGTGGCGGAGATTATCGACTCGTCACGCGAGATGACCTCCGTTCAGAAATCCAACCGCGCTTTTTGCAACGCGATCGCCGAATTTCCCCGCAAGGGCTACTCGTGGGAAAATCGCGGTTTCAAAAGCCCTTGCGCCGGCTACCAATTCGATCCGGTGGCCAGCTCCCCGTCGCGTCCGCTCAGTAAATCCGAACGAAAACGTCGGCTTCAACGCGCCGAAGTTTTGCGCCCTCTCGCGATCAAATCGTGCTGCCGGGGGGAAAAAGAGTGCGGCAAGGCCATGAATGACGTCGACATTCGCCTTTGCGACGATCGCGTTAAAGACTGCGAAACCCGGGCCGGATGGCATACCGTTCAAAGCGACAAAGTGTGCCAAATCGGATTCAATTTGTCCAACTGGGGATTAAACCAAAAGAAATTCCCGCGTACCTTCCGCGCGCAGCTCGAGCGTCATATGGGCGCCATCGCGCCCGCGGAATCCGAGAATCCCGAAGCCGCCCAGATCATTTCCGGATCCATCCTGCTGAGCGGGTTCGACCTTCCACAAATCAATATGGACGACGTGGTTTTGCACGAGTTCGGTCACGCCTGCAGCACCATTCGCAGACAGCTGTTCGTGTATCGAACGAATTCCGAGTCGGCCTTTCATTCGCTTATGCGGTCTTATTATCCGTTCAATATCGATCGCTGCGCGAAAACCAAGCACACCGAAGAGACATATAAGCGGCTTTCCGACCAATGGCCCAGCGGTCCGGCCGTTTGGACCTGTCTCTCGCGAGTCACCAAGAGCGTCTCGAAATGGGTGGCCAAACACTCCAAGCGTGACAAGGCCATCGACCCGGTCTGCCAAGCCAGCTACCTCGAAGAGTCGTTCGCCAACTTGAACGCGATCTATAGCGGCGCGGTGGACAGCGCCAATGACGCCAAAGATTTTTGTGGCGGATCAGGCGATGACGCCCATCTGGCGCAATCCCTGGTCATTGAATGTTTGCTGCAGAATTCGAAGGAATTCCGCGATCGCGCCCGGCGCAACATGAAGTGTAACGAGAAATAGCCAAAGGGAGACAGCATGTTGTTACTGTTTTTCTCGCTCTCGGCGTTCGCGCTGGGACCTCACTTTGAACTCGAAGTGAAATCCGATAAAACCACGGTCGTTATTAAGGGCGACCAGAGCGCCTGCGTGGCCATGCGTTCCGGCGAGAAGAAGGGTCTCAAGGCACAGCATTGCCGGGAGCTCATCGCGATGGCCAAAAAGATCCCCGCGAGTCACCCCGGCACGACGTTCAGTCCGCACGCCCCGACTTACCGAGTGCGCTTTATGGAGGGGCCTGCGCGCTGGGTGAAGTCCGTCGATGCGGTGCCCGTCGAGGGTTGCGACGTGAACGATCAATGCACGGCCGCCCCCGCCGATCCCTTGCGCGAGCTCGCCAAGGCGGTTTTAGAATCCGCCGCCTCATTCTGATACACCCGTTCATAATTTATCCAACTGTTATCCGGCGCGCCGCGTGTTCACAAAAGCGGAAATCGCCGGGCTGACAGGCGAACGTTTAGACACTGTCGAAAACAAACACACTCATTTCATTTAGAGCTGGCCCCCGCATTGCTCCACCCATGAGCCAAGAGAACAAATGCCATCAGGAGGATCGCATGCAAGGGCTCAAAGAGATCACCATCTCTTTCACGATCGGAATCACCGGCCTGACAGCCTGGATGTACGCGCGACACGAAGCGCGGCGCGAGGGGGAACGCCGGCAAGAGACCTCGGTTCCGACCAATATATCAGGACGGTCGGAAGATCCCGCTCTCGATCTGAACTGGGGATTGAAAGCCATCGGTCTTTCAATGGGTCAAAGGACTGACCGACTGGAACGTCAAGTGATCGTCGCGGTGATCGATACGGGCTGCGACGCCTCTCACCCCGACTTGCGCGGGAATTTATGGACCAATCCCGGCGAGAGCGGTCTTGATGAAAATGGAAACAGCAAAGCCACGAACGGCGTCGACGATGACGGCAATGGACTTGCCGACGACATCCACGGATGGAACTTCGTCGATTCTTCACCCGATCTCATGGATGAGCACGGGCATGGGACTCACATCGCGGGGATAGTCGCGGGTAGACGCGGGGTGGCCCCCGGTGTGAGTCTTATGATTTTAAAATACTACGATCCCAAAAACACGGGCGTGGACAACTTGAAGTTCACGGTCGCGGCGATTCGCTACGCCGTCAGAAACGGCGCGCAGATCATAAACTATTCGGGTGGAGGCGTGATGAAAAGCGCCGAGGAAGAAGCGGCTTTGGGCTTCGCCGCCCAAAAGGGCGTGCTGGTCGTGGCCGCCGCCGGCAACGACGGCATGAACTCGGACTTCATGCACTTTTACCCGGCCGGCTACGATCTGCCGAATATCTTATCGGTCGGAGCGACGGATCGCGCCGATCGGCCGCTGCCGATTTCGAACTACGGCATCCAAACCGTCGACGTCGCGGCGCCGGGGAAGAACATCTACTCGACTCTGCCGAACGGTCAGCACGGCTACATGACCGGCACTTCGCAAGCCACCGCGTTCGTGACCGGCGTCGCGGCGCTGGCGTTGGCGAATCGTCCGGAGTTCACGCGCGATCCCGCGGCGCTGATCATGGAATTGATGCTCAATTCGTCGTCGCGATCGGTGCTCAGGGACAAGAACCAATCCGGCAGTTTGGTGAGCGCGAACTGGGCCTTGACCGGCCAGACGCGTGTGGCGGCCAGCCTGCCGGCAAAACGAGCCCCGGCCCAGAACTAGGGTTTGAGCAGCTTCTTCGCGATCTTACCGCTCTCGGTTTTCGGCAGATCCTTAATCACCAAGAAGTGCGTCGGCACTTTGAACTTCGCCAGCCGCTCCAGACAATACTCGCGCAGATCCTCGGCCGTGATGGAACGGCCCTCTTCGAGCGCCACGAAGGCTTTGCCGCACTCGCCCCATTTCGGATGCGGCACGCCGATCACCGCGGCTTCGCGAACGCCGGGCAAGCCGCGCAAGACTTTTTCGATTTCGGCGGGGTACACGTTTTCGCCCCCGCTGATGAACATCTCTTTTTTGCGGCCGACGACGTAGAAGTAGCCTTCACGGTCTTGGCGGACCAGGTCGCCGGTGTGGAGCCAGCCGTTTTTCATCACGGCGGCGGTGGCCTCTGGACTATTCCAGTAGCCGCTCATCGCGACCGGACCGCGCAAGACCAACTCGCCGACCTCGTCGGCGGCGACTTCGCGGCCCTCGCCGTCCACCACTTGCGCGTCGATGTAAAAATTCGGGAAGCCGATCGAGCCCATTTTGCGGCGCGAGTCCTCGGCGTTGAGCGAAAAGACGTTGGGACCGAACTCGGTCAGGCCGTAGCCTTGGCGAATCGGAATCCCGCGCGACTCCCAGACATGCATCCGCTCGAGCGGCATGGGCTCACCGCCGACGATGGCGTAGCGGATATTCGAAAGATCGGTGCCGGCGAATTCCCGGGCGCGGCTCAAGAAATCCATCGTCGTGGGCACGCCGAAAAGCACCGTGGTGCGCGGACAGAGTCTCAACCCCAGGTCGGGATCGAATTTGCGCAGCAGAATCACGCGCGCGCCCCGATGCAAACACGGCGTCGTCAGCACATTCCAACCGCCCGTGTGAAACAGCGGCAAAAAGGTCAACACGACGTCGCTTTGCGTGAGATTCAGCCTTAGCCCCGTGTTCACCGAATTCCAGAAGATCATTCGGTGCGAGATGACCGCCCCCTTGGGGAACCCCGTCGTGCCCGACGTATAAAGAATCATGCACGCGTCTTCGAATTCGCCCGCGCGGCCATCGAACACGGGAATCGTGTCGTCCCCCGCCGCTTGCGTCACCGAATCCGCGCCATCAAAGGCCCAGCGCGCGACAGACAAACCCGTCACCGCGGACGCGAAGATCCGCTCGGCGATCACGAGCTTCGCGCCGCTATCGCGGACAATGTGCTCGATCTCCGAAGCCGTGAAGCGGAAGTTCACCGGCACCAGGATCGCGCCGAGCCTTTGGGTCGCGAAGAACAGCGAAATGTAATCCAATTCATTCTGCGCGACGCAGACCACGCGCTCGCCGCGCGTGACTTCGAAACGCGAACGCAAGATCGAAGCGATGCGCCCCGCGCGCGCGTCGAGTTCACGGTAAGTGAACGCGCGGCCCGTCTCGCCGCTCTCGATGGCGACGCTTTCGGGCGCATACCGTGACCAGCGCTTCAGCCAATCGAGCTCAGGTGTCATACGCCCATTCCAGGGCGACGGCGGCCATCGATAGGCCCCCGCCCGATCCGAGCATGAACACCAAATCGCCTTTTTTCAGCTTGTGTTGAGTGACCGCATCGTGAAGCGCCATCGGCAAACACGCGCTGCCCGTGTACCCGTAACGGTCCATGATGTTATGGGATTTGGAATGCGGAAGTCCCAAATTGTCCAGCGCCTCGTGAATGCTCTGGATATTGATCTGGGTCAGGAAGAAATGATCGATCGCGGTCGCGGGCTTATGCAAACGGTCCAGCAAAATATTCGTCAGCCGCGGCCAATGCGTGCCGTTGGTCTCGATCGGGATCTTTTTGGCGAAGTCGAGCAAATGCCGACGATTCTCGAGCACCTCGTGCGTGATCGGCCGGCGCGATCCGCCGCCGTAAACGCCCATGTAATCATGGTACTGCCCATCGGCGAACAAAGTGCCGGCTAGAATGCCCGTTTCGCTCTCGGACGCCTGCACGACGACCGCGCCCGCACCGTCGGCGAACAACGTCGCGATCTTGTAGTCGTCGAAGTCGATCCACTTGGTCATCGCGTACGCGCCGACCACCAAAATATTGCGGTATTGCGCATCCGCCGCGATGTACTTCGAAGCCATGTCCAAAGCCGTCACGAACCCCGAGCAGGCCGAATTGACGTCGAAACAGCCGGCGTTCTCGGCGCCTAAACGGTACTGCACGACACTCGCCGTCGACGGCGACAGGTAATCGGGCGTGTCGGTCGAGACGATGATCAAATCCAGGTCGCTCGCGCTCACGCCGGCGTTTCTTAGCGCCATCTCGGCCGCGGGCTGAATCAAATCCGACGTGGCCTGATCGGCATTCATGTAACGCCGCTCATGAATGCCGCGCTTTTCGACTAAAAACGTCGCGACGTCTTTGCCGTACATCCGATTGAATTCTTCGTTCTTCACCACGCGCTCGGGCGCGTACAGCCCCGTGCCGCGAATCACGGCGCGACGATTCGTCATAACATCCCCTCTCGATAGGAACCGCCAGATGTACTGCGACGCTCAGCACGACGTAAAGTTTTTGTGCTCCCGGTCATCCTGCGCTATCACCGTTCCTCATCATCTTGAGGGGGATTCGCGATGAACCAGCTGCAGTTTAACTTTACGGGCCGTCACGCCGTCGTCACCGGGGGCGCGCAAGGTATCGGTTTTGAAATCGCCAGGCGTTTCGCGGAAAGCGGCGCCACCGTCACCGTCGCCGATTATTCCCCCGAGGCGCTCGAGATGGCCCGCAACGAACTGGCCGCCTTCAAAAGCGTGTATTTTCAGCGACTCGACGTCACCGACCGCGCCAGTTGCACCAAACTCTCCGAGACGTTGGAAGCCCCGGTGAACGTCTTGGTGAACAACGCCGGCATTACGCGCGACAAGAGCTTGGCGAAAATGACCGACGACGATTTTGATCGCGTGATTCAGACGAATCTGACCGGCGTTTACAACGTCACCAAAGCGCTTCTGGCCAAATTCGACGACGCGCAACCGAAACGCATCGTGAATATGGCCAGCATCGTCGCCTTATACGGCAATTTCGGACAGACGAACTACGTGGCCGCGAAAGCGGGCGTGGTCGGCATGACCAAGACCTGGGCGCGCGAACTGGGAAAGCGCGGCTTTACCGCGAATGCGATCGCGCCGGGATTTATCCGCACGAAAATGACCGAAGCGATGCCCAAAGAGGTGCTCGAAGGCCTCGCGGCCAAAGTTCCTGTTCAGCGCATGGGACTGCCGACGGAAATCGCCGCGGCTTGTTTGTTCCTGGCGAGTGACGCCGCGGCCTACGTGAACGGCGCGGTCCTGAGCGTCGACGGCGGTCTGGTTCTTTAAGTCTCGCATTTTCCGGGGGGAAAATATGAAACGCCTGGTTCTTTTGGGTTTTTCGCTGTTGGGTCTTGCCGCTCAAGCGACGGATTTGGATCGCGGCTTCGTCACTCTGGATTCGGGGCGCAAACTTTTCGTCGAGCACCGGCCGGCGGCCGGGGGAATGCCAACCCTGGTGCTCGTGAACGGACTGACCTGGAGCACGCGCCAGTGGATCCCGTTCGCCTCTGCGATCACGGCCGCGATGCCGGGTCTGGGCCTGGTCCTTTACGACATGGAGGGCATGGGTTTAACGCTTTTAGAAAAGGCCCCGCAACGCCAAGACATTCCCATCGAGAATCAAGCCGAGGACCTCGAGGAACTGATGCGCCGTTTGCGCATCCAAGGTCCTTTGTCCGTGGCCGGATTGTCCTATGGCGGCGCCGTGGCCCTTGAACACGCGGCCCGCTATCCGCGCAGATTCGCCAACGTCATCGCCATCGCGCCGGTCATGGAGCGGCTCCCCGATCAGAACAAAATGATCCAGCGGTGGATCGACGCCCATCGCGTGTGGTTCCCGCTGGATCTTCGCACCGACGACGAACTCTATGACCGCTACTTGCGCGTCTTGATTTATTCGACCTATCCGCTGGCCGAGCCGATCTTATTGGAAAATCCCTATAAACTCGAAGCCGTCTATCTTATGGTGAAGGGCGCGAAAAACTGGACGGCGTTTGAGCGCATCAAGAAATTCCCGCGCGCCAAGATCCACCTGATCGGCGCGATCGACGATGAGTTCGTCAAGGACGATCGCATGCGCGTTCTTTGGGAAAAACTTCCCCCGGGCGTCGGCGAAAGCTATCTACGCGTCGAACAAACGCGCCATAAAGTGCCGGAAGAACGGCCCGCCTTCACCGCCAGTTGGGTGCGCGAGATCTTGCTCGGCAACGCCGAGCTCAAGAAGGGCCTGACCTTTCTTGGCGATCCGTTCCAGGGCGAAGCCCGCAGCGGCAATGTCACCATTCCTTTGAACAAGGGGAGCTTCTGTGAAGATCTTCTGCGACGAGCGGCCGGGTCTTACTAGGCAAGACACGCTTTTCCTGCACGGCAACCTGGCGTCGGCGCGCTGGTGGGAGCCGACCTGGCATGAGTGGCGTAAAACCGGCCCGATGGGTTTGAAGTCCATGATCTTCACCGACTGGCGCGGGAGCGGGCGCAATCCCGATTGGCAAATCGATAAGCCTTTCACGCTAAAAGAACTCGCCGAAGACCAGCTGGAATGGCTGCGTGAAAACCGGCGCGAGGACGTCGCGCTCGTCGGTCACTCGCTCGGCGGCTTGATCGCGCTGCAAATGATGCTTTTAGATCCGCGGCGCTTTTCGCGCGCGGTCTTGCTCGATCCGGTGGGACCAGAGGGCGTGCGCTTCGGCCCCGAGATGTATGACGCCTTTAGAGCCATGGCGAAAGACCCCGCGCTCACCCGCACGGTCATCATGAGCACGATTCATCAGGGACAGGACTTGGGCGACACGTTTCGCGAGACGCTCGCAAGCGACGCCTTCAAGGCCGTCAAGGGCATCGGCTCGAGCGTGCTCGAAATCCTGAAGACCGTGGATTTACGTTCCCCGCTGAAACAGATGCGCGTTCCGACCCTGATTTTACACGGCGCCCATGACGCCGTCATTCCCGTCGGCGACTCGGAAAAGCTCGCCGCGATCCTGCCCAACTCCAAGCTTGAAATTCTAAGCGAACGCGGTCACTGTTGGAACGTGGAAGAGCCGGCCGGATTCGTGAAGCGCCTGCGCGAATGGCTCTGAACATTTCAAACACGGGAGACCTTATGTTCCGCTCCGGAATCTTGATCGCGCTGCTGGCTTTTTCATTCACGGTATTCGCCGACGATATCGACGAGGTGAAGAACTGCCTGTCGCATTGGAAAAATCATCCCTTCAAAAGTGACGCACCCGAGTTCCGCACGATCGACGCCAAGGTGAAAGTGATGGGCGTGGGCGATGAGCTCGCCGACACCGCCAAGACCGACAAACCCGAGCTCGTGCTGATCAAACCTTCGGTCACCGTCTTGTCCAAAAGCACGATGAAGCTCACCAATCCCAACGGTTGGTACTGTTTGAAGGGCAAAGTGTCGGTGCTCGGTCGAAGCGACATCCAACTGCATTGTTCGGCCCGTTTGGCGTCCGCGGGCTCCGGCGCGACTGTTTTGGCCAGCGACGACAACTCCACCGGCGTCACGGTGCTTGGCAAATCGACCCTGACTCGCGTAGGCTGTCCCGAGAAAAAGGAGTCCGTGCAATGAAAATCAAAGCCCGTCACATACTGGTCGAAAACGAATACGAAGCCCAGGACCTGGTCAAAAAGCTCGGTGAAGGCAAATCGTTCGAAGAGCTCGCCGAGAAATTTTCAAAGTGTCCGAGCGGACAACGCGGCGGCGATCTCGGCGAATTCGGCAAAGGCCGCATGGTGAAGTCGTTCGAAGACGCGGCCTTCGCGCTGGACGTGAACCAAGTCAGCCCGCCGGTGCAAACGCAATTCGGCTATCACCTGATTCAGCGCTACAACTGATGCCGTTGAAAATCGGACCGGTCGTCCTACTCGCCGTCTTTCTTTCAGCATGCAGCACCGTTCGCGGCCCGCACGCCGGCAAAGACGTGATCGACATTGACGACGGCGCCCCGATGGCGGAGCCGGGCGTGCCCTTGCAATCCCGGCTCGGCATGAACCGCATGGCCTCGGATCTTGGTTTCGCCGAAAAGCGCTTCAACTCCTGCCAATACGGTGACACCACCGACGCGTGCGGCACGCGCCACTTCACGGTGATTCATTTTCAACTTTTGTGTCGCGACTCCGAAGGCACGGTGCAAAACGCTCCCGTGCATCTCACTCCGCTGAAATCCGAGAATGTCTTATGGAAGATCGGTGGGCTCACCGGCCCCACGCGCACCGATCTTGAAGGCTACGGCCAATTCACGGTGCTGTCGGACAAGTCCGTCCGCGGCCAGCGCCTGATGCTGCGAATCGGTAAGCAGTTCATGGGCTTCACGGCCTCGGAAGTCACGAAGGTCGTACTGCCGCGGAACTTCTGCGGTTAACCTTTCGCTTTGGGCACGAAGTAATAAAGCCGGGCTTTGTTCTTGATCACGCCGGCGCTTTGTTTGGCCGAAGGCCCGCGCCCCCAAAACAAATCGGCGCGCGCGGGACCGCGGATCGCGCCGCCCGTGTCCTGATCGAGCACAAAGCGCGAAGCAGGCCGCCATCTGACGGGCTCCGTATCTTGCGGCGTTTGAAACTCGGGCTTTTCGAATTGCAAGAACGCCAGCGCGCCCTTCGGGAACAAAGCCTGGTCGGTCGCGATCGTGCGCCCCGGATTCACTTCGGTGCCCAAGAACGTGATGCCTGAGCCACTGAGCTTACGAAAGAACACGTAGCTCGGATTGGTCTCCATGATCTTGGCGGCCTGGGCGGACGAAAGCCCGCGCAAATGCGCTTCGATCGTTTGCAAGGACAGTTTCTCTTTCGGGATCACATCCATCAAACTCTTACCTATCGCCACGTAGGGATGGCCGTTTTGGCCGGCGTAGCCGACCTTCAGCTCGCTCTTGGGATTCAAAGTCACGATGCCGGAACCTTGTATCTCCAGGAAGAAGGCATCGATGGGATCGACCCACGCGAGCACCGGCGCGCTTTTTAAGCCCGCGGCGTTGATCTCCGCGCGATCCGAATAGGCGACGATGCGCGGGGGGCCTTCATCCTCGGCCGCCAAAAGCCGGCCCCGCAACACCGCGTCCGTCACCAATTGCGGACGCGCCTTCGCGAAGGTCGACAGTTGGATCTGCACCAGATCCTTCGGCAAGCCATAGAGCGCCTGCGTGTGCTTGGAGTTTTTCTTCAAAGAGCCGTCGATCACCGGCTCGAAATAAGACGTCAAAAGTATCTGCCCCCACTCCTCGTCGCCATAGACTTCATAAGTTTCGAAATCCGCGGCGAGCTTTTCACGAAACGCCGCGCCCGCGGGATCGGCTTTGGCGGCCAGGAGCAAGCCCTCGAGCGCGCTCAGGTATTCCGCGCGCGCGACCGTGCGCGGGCCGAATTGAAAATCGCCTGCGCCCTTTTCTTGCAGAAATTGAACGTTCGTTTCGAGCGCCTTCACGAGCGAGGGAAACTCCATATCATCGTGCATCTCCAAGCGCGCGTCGCTCAAGCGCATCGATTGCGCGGCATTCTTAAGGGGGGCGCGCGCGCAACCCGTGAACAAAACAGCGAGAATGACCAGGCGATAAATCATATGGCGATTCTCGCTTTTTTCACGACGATCGTCAGGTCCAGTTCTGGCGCCCCCCGCTCCAGGACCTACGGTCCCAGACCGAAGGGTTAAGTCTATGGAGGTCGAGATGAAAATCTGGATGTGCCTTATGCTCGTGGCTCTTACCGCCTGCGGCCAAAACAAATTCGCGACACTGCCCGACGATCCGATGTCTGAAACCGAGGCGCAAGAGACCGAAGCCTCGACCGTTTCGATGGCCGTCGAAACCGTCACCATGCCCGTCTACATAAAAGAAGATGAGAGCGCGGTGCTGGCGCGCTACGCGCACCTGGATCCCGGCCACGAGGTCCCGGACGCGCTTCTTAAGAAAGCCATTTTGTACTTCGACGCGTACAAATCGCGCTTTGCCAACAAGTCCTATATGAGCGTGATCGATTTCTCGAAGCACTCGTCGAAGAAGCGCTTCTGGATCATCGAAATGAAAACGGGAGCGGTCTGGGGCATGCGCACCGCGCACGGCAAAGGCTCGGATCGACAACACGACGGCGTCGCCGAATCGTTCAGCAACGTCTCGGGCTCCAACGCCAGCTCCCTTGGCGTTTACAAAGCCTCCGAAACTTATTTCGGTAAATACGGCCTGTCCCTGCGCCTTGACGGCTTAAGCCCCACCAATTCGAACGCGCGCGCCCGGGCGGTCGTCATTCATGCGGCACCTTATGTCTCGGAAACCAACGTCATTCAAGGTCGCAGCTACGGCTGCCCGGCCGTGACCCCCGCGCACCGCGATCGCGTGGTTGAGCAACTCAAAGGCGGCAGCATGATCTACGCCGGTCTTTCCGACATTCGCTGAGCGCGCGCAGCGTTAACTCTGGCCTCAACCGCCTCCTCCTGGAAGGTTCTAAAGAAATCTCCAGGAGGATATCATGGTTCAGATCTTCATCGCGCTCGCCTTTGCCTTAACGGCCCAAGCCGCCGAAAAATTCGCTCCCGACCCGGAAAACGTCATGACCAAAAAGGACGTCGTCACGTTCAGCGTTCCGTGGATCAAAGACAAAGGCGCCAAATGGGACTTCCAACTCAACGTC
Source organism: Bdellovibrionales bacterium (assembly GCA_036822295.1). GTDB lineage: Bacteria > Bdellovibrionota > Bdellovibrionia > Bdellovibrionales > UBA1609 > JALHOQ01. Next base: position 18,055 of record DAISHW010000008.1, read on the forward strand.
CACAATGAAAATCCAGAAAAAGGCATGATCGTTTTCTTGAGCGACATCAGCTGCAAACGCGGCAAAGTCGTCGGCGTCGTGAAACACACCTTCTTCAACACCGGCGAGCGCACCATGGACTTCAAGCCAAACGAGCGCAAAGAGTTCAAACTCGTCTGCCGCACCGAAGGCGCCGAGCGCGGCGATTTCGTTTTGAGCGTCCGCAAAGTCTATGACAATCCGAGCATGGACGGAAAAACGGTCGGCAAATCCGTGGCCGAAAACCTGACATGGAACCAGAACGACAAACGCGAGTGATTTGCACGCTGTGCGGCTCAGGGGCGGCGAAACCGATCGAGCCGCCCGCGTACTTCCATTGTCGCGATTGCGATTTGCGTTTCCTGGATCCGGTCCGGCACCTGACGCCGGATCTGGAAAAGCCCCGCTACGAAATGCATGAAAACAAGTACGAGGACCCGGCATATCGCCGCTTCCTGAGCGCGATCTCAAGTCCTTTGCTCGAGCGTTTACCCCAAGGCAGCTTAGGTCTCGATTTCGGCTCCGGCCCGAGCCCCGTGCTCGCGCGCATTTTGACCGAGGGCGGACTTCCAACCGAAGTTTACGACCCCTACTTCGCAAACGACGCGGACAAACTGAAAACCCGGTACGATTTCGTCGTATCGAGCGAAGCCATCGAGCATTTCTACCGGCCGGGAGAGGAGTTCAAGAAATTGAAAAACCTGGTGAAACCCGGCGGCCTGCTCGCCGTGATGACCCATATTTATCAGGACGGGATCGACTTCCAAGATTGGTACTACCGCCGCGATCCCACTCACGTGGCGTTTTACTCCGCCAAGACGCTCGCATGGATATGCGAAGGATTCGGCTTCGCGACGCTCGAGATTCTCGGCCCCCGAGTCGCGTTGTTTTGCGCGCCACGGCCGGCCAACGTCTGATCTAACTTCGCGCGATAAACTTCCATCAATGCGGCGTAAACTTCCGCCCCCTCGATCACCCGGTAGGCTTTGGCGATCGCCTCTAGTGTCGACATGCCGTTCGCCAAATGCTCGCGCCGCAAATGCGCGACTCCATGATTCGTCTCCGAGATCTTCACGCGGGGCAGATCGCGCAGCTCTTTTTGGCGACTCCCCACCTTGGCCGCCTGCCGCCAATTGCCGTCGGGTACGATCAACTGCAGCGGGCGCGGATCGGATTCCACGAACGCGCGGTTGAGCTCGACGGCGTCCTGGGACGGAAAATATAAAACGCTGCGATATTCACCGTTCAACAGGTCGCTCAAGTCGAGGGGTCCCTGCCCGCGCACCCGCATGAGGGAATTCACCAGGGCCCTTAGCGCCAAGCGGCCGGTGTTGGTCGTGCGCTTGAGCTCGCGGGAATGCGGCACCCACACCAGCCGCGTGCGCACCTCCAAACGCGGAATCACAGCGCAAATGCAACGCGCGCGATGCAAGAAGCATCCGGGGCACGGAGCCTTGGTCTTACGCCGGCGCTCAACCATAAGACTCCCAACCCAAACGCCCGAGCGCGCGCTTAAAGTCCTCCGCCAATTCACAACGCACCACCAACTCTTCGCCCGAGCGCGGATGCGCGAAGCTCATCTCGGTGCACGCGAGCAACAAGCGCTTCACGCCCAACTGCTCCGCGAAAAAACGATTGTGTTTACCCGATCCGTGATTCACGTCGCCCACGACCGGATGCCCCAAGTGCCGCAAGTGGCGGCGGATTTGATGCTTGCGCCCGGTTTCGGGCCGCGCCTCGACCAGAGCGTATCGGCTGGTGGGATACTTATCGACTTGAACCGGCAACTCCACCGAAGCCACGCGCCGGACCCAAGTCAAGGCGGGTTGCTTTGGTTTGTCCTGGCGCGCCCGCGCGTCGCAGATCGCGTCGCGCTCCTCGGCCAGCGAGTGGTCGACCAACTGCTGCTCAACTCGCGGCACGCCCCGCACGATCGCGAGGTAGCGCTTCTTGACTTGACGCGCCTGGAACGCCTGGCCGAGCCGCGCCGCCGTTTCCGGGGATCGCGCGAAAATCAAAACTCCCGAAGTCGGGCGGTCCAAGCGGTGTACGGGAAAAACAGGCGCGCCGATCTGATCGCGCACCATTTGCAGCGCGAACGCGGTTGCGCGCGCGTCGAGCAAGGTTCGGTGCACCAAAAGCCCCGCCGGCTTATGGACGGCCACCAAATCAGAATCCGCGTAAAGAACAGGCAAAGACATCGCGAAGCATTTGACCGCAAATAGCGTCATCTTGCAATGCATTGACCGTAAGAAGCCTTTCAGCACATAATCTCGGGCACTTTACGGAGGTATTTTTAACATGTCAGAAGATATGAAAGCCGAACTCGAGCGCCTGCGCGCCGAGAATGAAGCCCTGAAAACCAAGAAAAACGAACGCGGAACCCTTTCGATGAAAGTCAGCGAAAAAGGCGCCTTGTCTATCTATGGCATGGGCCGCTTTCCGGTCACTCTATATAAGGAACAGTGGCTGAAGCTCCTTGGCATCGCCGACCAAATCAAAACGTTCATCCAAGAAAACGACGAACGGTTGAAAACGAAAGAGTGACGGTCGAAATGCTCCGCAAAAAAGAAATGGTGAGCGCGTTCATCGCACAGCTGGAAAGCGACCTGCGAACGATGATCCAGGCCGCGCGCGACGCGCATGAGGCCGCCACCAACGAAGAATCCCAGCCGGAAAACGAATACGACACGCGCGGGCTTGAGGCCTCTTACCTGGCCGGCGCGCAAGCCAAGCGCGCGGCCGAGATCGATGAAGTGCTCTCGCTCTTCAAGAACACGCCGTTCAAAGATTTCCGCGAAGGCGACCCGATCCAAGCCACCGCTTTGATCGACCTTAAAATCGACGGCAAAGACAACCAAGTGTTGCTCATGCCCAAAGGCGGCGGCGTGCGCATCCAGTACCAGGGTCACCCGATTCAAATCGTCACTCCGCAGTCGAATCTGGGACGCGCGCTGGTCGGCCTTAAGGCCGGCGACACCACCGAGTTCGAAGTCGGCCCTGCTCTTCGCGAATGCGAAGTCCTTACGGTTCGCTAGTCTCGGGGGGATTTTCTGAACGCGGCCCCGTGGCCGTTTCGGCATGAAGAAACTACTGGACGCGGTATTTGTACGCGAACAGAACGCCGTAGTGGTTCGAATCTTCACCCTTAGAGGGCGTGATCGAGTACATGTAACGGCCGTCGATGATGATGCCCGCAGCGCCTTCGCGCCACACTTCCGATTGAATCGAAGCTTCAAAACCGTAATCGGTCGCATCGCGAGCCGAGGTCGCCGGAGCCGCGCGTGGCGCGAAGTCGTCGCGCTTCACCTCGGCATCGCCCATCGAATAGCCGCTCACGAATGAGATCGCGCCCGAAAGCCAAGACGTGAACCAGTGCCGGTAACCCGTGCCGATATAGAGCTTTTGCGCGCGCTCGGTGACCATCTTTCCGTCTTGCACGATCGAAAACGCCTTGCGCATGTAGAACACCGAGACCTCGGGGCCGCCGTTGTGATCAATGTCTCCCTCGACGATCAGGGCGAGCGATCCGGTGAACGGCGATTCGAAATCGTGAGTCAACTCATGCGTCTGATAAGTGAAGGGTCCGAGTGCCGCGTAGATTT
>DAISHW010000009.1:0-1083 GCA_036822295.1 Bdellovibrionales bacterium
GGTCAAGGCGTTGTGCGTGTACCACGGCACCGTCGAAAGCGAGAACCAAGGCCCGCGAAACGGCTTGAGCTTCAGCGGCAGCAGGAAATTCACCGCCGGCACCAGGAACAACAACGTCAAACCGAAGGTCACGTAACCGAAGGCGAAGCCGCACCCCAAAGCCATGTAGCGCAAGTACGCGGGCCAATCGGCGCTTAAGGAGCTGAAGGTCTGATAAACAAAAACGCCTTGCCCGGCGGCCACGCCCAAACAAAGACCGCAGAGCAGGACGACCGGAAACATGAACACGATGTGGCTCAAAGTGCGAAAACGGCGCAGGAAGGTTTCGAGCAGCCACTGGGCCCCCGACCTTTGTGAAGTCGTCGTCAGGACGTCTTCGCGTCTTACCGCTTTCAGCTTACGTACACCCATCGCCAACGTCTCAAATTGAGAGACGCTCCCTATACCTACGTATCGGAGTATTTGGCGCACCGCTTAATCGCGCGGATCGCTTTTTCGTTTCAGGGTCTTCTTACCGGTTTGGTTTTGATAGGCCATGTCGCCGAAGTGTTCTTTCGCGGCGGCGTTGTACGCCTGGGCCGCTTGGTCTTCGGTTTTGAACACGCCGAGGTTGATCGACTGACCTTTGACTTCGATCCCCGCGCGCCACTTCTTGTGGGCCTTCGAATACGAAACGCCCCGATAAGCCGACGACGTCTTCACGCGCTTTTTCGGCAGCAGGCGCTGACGTTCTTGCAGCGTGCACACGATCAGATTCCATTTGCGGTAGTCCAAGCCTTCGTTGAACCGGCGCGGGTAAACCTGCTTGCCTTTCGGCGGATCCATCAGGAATTTACCGAGCGTCACGGTGCGCACGCCCTTCTTGGTGCGAATCGAAGTCACCACTCTCTGGCGGCCCGTGGTGCCCTTGGTCACGCGCCAGCTGTGCTGACCGACACGCTCGCGGTCTTCGCGATCGATCTTGGCTTTCAGCCCCGGATGCACATCGATATAAACCCACGGTTTTTGGCCCGACATATGGAAACCCCGCTATTCCTTCCATCGTACGCGAGCTTCTGTAATTTTGTAAAACAGATCGGCGGG
>DAISHW010000009.1:1093-1399 GCA_036822295.1 Bdellovibrionales bacterium
ACGCGGCATTCGCACCCGGAATTCGGCGAGGTGAGCGAGAACGGCGATATCACGATCCTGATCAAGGGCACGGTCGGCGGCCAAGCGCGCTTCACGTTGGCCGCGCGTGAGCTTGAACGACCGCAACCGCGTCGAGAAAGCGTTCTTCGGCGCGACGATGACTTTGCTCAACAAAGGACGCTAAATCTTCTCGGCGTCGATCCGCTTCAGCATGTCCTGGAAGGCCGCGCGCGCGGCCTTCATGTTCGGCCATTCCATTTCACTGCGTGAGAGGTAGCGCTCAATGAAACTCCGCGCCTCTTTTTT
>DAISHW010000009.1:1409-11917 GCA_036822295.1 Bdellovibrionales bacterium
TGCTCTCGACATAGGCTTTGCCCACCACCTCGGCCGCGTAGAATTCGTTGCGGCCGTAGGATTTGCCGATGACCTTTTTGCCGAGCTTGATCACCTCATCGTAGCGCTTGAGTTCGAGCAGCACGCGCAAGCGGCGGCGCTCGAGTTCGGGATTGCCGGGATTGCCGGCCACCAGACGCCTGGTCAGAGCGTCGGCCTCTTCAAAACGCTTTACGCCGATCAACAGATTCAAATAACGCAAGTTCAAGCCGACGTTCTTCAACGGGATGTTCGAATCGCGCGCCAGGTCCGCGGCGCGCGCGTTGCCCTCTTCGATTTCGGCCGGCGGCGCGCCGGACATCTCGATCAGATCGGCTCGCTCCATACCGACGACCATGCGTTCGAAACCGGTGAACTCTCCGACCGGATAGGTGTTCAGGCCCGCCTTCAGTTTCTCGGGGTCGCTCAGCATCGCGTCCGCGACCGCGACGCCTTCTTGACGAAGTTTGGCTTTCTCGGCGGGCTTTTCGACGAGCTCGCTCCACTTGGCGCGCCACGCGACCGAACGCAACGAATCGGGCTCGGCCTTCACCGCGTCTTTCAGAGTGCGTATGTAATCGCGCCGCTGATTCTTATCGGCCGCGTACCGCGCCTTCGCCGCGTCCACGCGCGCGTCGAGCAGCTCGGCCGGCGCGGGTTTGATTTTTTCCAAAACCAGCACGGCTTCGGCCGCCTGGCCGGAAGCTTCGAGACGTTTACCTAAGCGCAACCGGGCCGCGTCCTCGCTCGCGGCGGCCGCCTGCAACTGCTTCAGGCTGGTCGGATCTTCTTTGATCGAACTGAAAAACGCCGTGACGACTTCGAGCGGTTGGAAGTCCACGAACCGATCGATCTCTTCTTGAGCGACGTTGATCACGAGCATCGTGGGAATGCCCTTGACGTTGAACTTCTCGGCGATCATCACGTTTTGGAACCTGTCGGTGTCGAGTTTGAGCTTCACGTAGTCTTTGGTGAGCTCCTTGAACTCTTTGCTGTCGAACATTTCCGACTCCAGGCGGATGCAGGCCGGGCACCAACGCGCGCCGAAATCGATCAACACCATTTGCTTCTTGGTTTTGGCGAGTTCGAGGGCTTTGTTGAAATCGTCTTCGATAAAACCATGTTTGTTCACTTTGCCGCTGCCCGCCGCCGTCGACTTCACTTTGCCGGCTTTGACCGCGCCGCCTTTGGCATTCAAAGGAACCGTCTGCGTTTCGCAGAAAGTGACTTCATCGTCGCAGATGTAGAATTGGGCGTGACCTTCCTTGAACTTGGCCGGAAGGCCCGTGATCTCGATCACCTTCGCTTCGACTTTCACCGGCAAGATGGATTGCCCATCGACCGTGGCGCCGTTGGGCGCTTTGGCGTTGAAGTGAAAACCGTCTTTGACCCGGGCGGTGATTTGCCCATGGCCCATCTCGGTGGTCAAAACGCCCGCGGTGCGGGGACCGGCGAAGACGAAGGACGAGAAAACAAAGGGCAAGACGAGCGTCGCTTGGATCATGGCCAACTCCTTGAAGGAAAAGAAAGCCTACAACGACGGCACTAGCGTTTCAATCGACGGCGCAGGACCAGGAAATAATAAATGATGCCGGTGAACGCGCCGCCCAAGTGCGCGCCATGGCCGATGGGCAATCCACCGCCGCCGGCCTGGGCGGTCAGCCCCCAGAGGTCCAAACCGATGAAGGCGAACGCGCCGAAGATCGCCGGTACGGGAATCAATCCGAAGATCAGGATCCTTTCGCGCGGGAAGACCAGCGAGAACACGAGCACCAAGCCCGCGATCGCACCCGACGCGCCGACCGCCGGAATATTCGGGTCGCCGACGATAAAGGCCGACACCCAGGCGTGCGTGAACGACCCCATCACGCCGGCGATCAGATAGAAGCTCAGGAAACGCTTGGGGCCGAGCACCTCTTCGAGCACCGAACCGAAGCTTTGCAGCACGAACATGTTGATAAAGATGTGCAGAAGCATTTCATGCGAGAACACGGACGTGAGCAGCGTCCAGTAACGCCCCTCTATCAAGCCGCTCCAGCTGACCGAGAAGTTGAGCACCATGAATTCTTCGTTGTCGGGCACCGACCAAAAAAAGAAGACGATGACGTTCATAAGAATAAGCAATGGCACGACTAGACGGCGGCGCGGAACGGGATTCATGGAAAAGAAATTATCCGCGAACGGCCGCGCTGGCACGACGCGCACGGACGCCCGACTGGACATTGGTTGCCCGACCTTCCTCGGTGGACTCGAGAAGCCCATAAACATTCCCGATATAGAAAGGTACACTTTAACGACAGGAGAACAGCATGAACAGACTGCAACGATGGCTCAAGCCACTCGCCGTGACGGGTTTGCTCGCGATGTCGCTGGCGACATTCAATCTGGCTTCGCAAAGCGATGAAGCGCAAGAAGGTTTCGATCGTCAGAGCGAGGAAGAGATCGCCCAGGCGGACGCGAAGATCGCCCGCGATTTCGCCGGCGCCGTTTCGGTGGCTTCGATCGACAAGTCGACCGAAGACGAGATCCTGGCCAGGTACGCCTACGTGGATCCCAACCGCGAAGTGCCGACCGATCTGCTCAAGAACGCGATTCTTTATTTCGACGCCACCCTTTCGCGCTTCCCCAATCAGGCGTGGGTGACGATCGTGGACTTCAAACCGCGCTCGAACCGCCAGCGTTTGTTCTTGATCGATATGGCGAGCGGCGCGGTCGAAAAATATCGCACCACTCACGGCATCGGTTCGGACCGCAACAAAGACGGTTACGCCGAGCGCTTCAGCAACGTGGTGAATTCGGGCACGAGCTCTTTGGGTTTCGTGCGCACCGGTGAAGTCTATCACGGCAAATTCCGCCGCTCGCTCCGTCTTGACGGCCTGAGCTCGACGAATTCGAACATTCGCCGCCGCGCGATCGTTTATCACGGCTGGGACAACGTTTATGAGCGCGACGTGGTGCAAGGGTTGAGCTGGGGCTGCATCACCATGGACTGGGCCCTGAAAGACGCCGTCATCGATAAAATCCGGGACGGAAGTCTGATGTACGTCGGCGTCGCGCAATAAAATTTTGATTATTCATGCCCGGTCGGTGACCGATCGCATGGGGGTATGTATTGCGCGGGCCTACATTCTGCGCTACTCGTTTATGATCCTCACTTCGCAAAGGACGGACCCATGAATATCGCCGATCAGACCGTGGTATCGATGCACTACACCCTTAAAGACGATCAGGGTCAGGTCCTTGACAGCTCGGCGGGCGGCGAACCCCTCGTGTACTTGCACGGCGCGAGCAACATCGTCCCGGGCTTGGAAGAGGCGCTGACCGGTAAAACTAAAGGCGACAAACTGAACGTCACGGTTCCCCCCGAAAAGGCGTACGGCCAGCGCGATGAGCGCATGGTCCAGACCGTTCCGAAAACGCAATTCCCGAATCCGGAACGCCTTAAACAGGGCATGCAGTTCCAAGTGCGCACCGATCACGGCCCCATGATCCTGACGGTCGTGGAAATCAAGCCCGACGGGGTCGTCGTGGACGGCAATCCCGAGCTCGCCGGCCGGACCTTGCACTTCGAGGTCGAGATCACCGACGTTCGCAAGGCCACCGACGAAGAACTTCAGCACGGTCACGCTCACGGACCCGGTGGACATCACCACGGTTAACGGTTAAAGTTTAAGCACTTCAGCACCAAGGACGGCGCATGCGAAGTTCGCTTTTGTTTTCGACCCTCGCGGTCTTGTTTACGATCGGCTGCTCGGGAGGCTCTTCCCCGGCGGATGGTTCGCGGCCGAATCCTTTCTCTGAAAAATCGTTGCGCTGGAACTCCGAGTACCTGGCCGCGTACGCGGGGGGCAAGAATCCCTCGTGCGCGGGGTTGGATCGTTTGGCGCAAGAGAGCGACGCGATCCTGTCGCCGCTCGCCGGCCTGCGCTTCATCGAGCATTGCCGTCACGAAAGCTTGGCCATCGTCGAGCTTGTCGCCATGGTGGAAAATGCGGGGTTGTCGTGGCTGCGACCGTTAGCGCTCGAGATTCTGATCGATCGCGCGCGCGCGGCCCGCAACGACGACGCGCTGGCGCGCTTCGCCTTGGCGCGGTCGCGCGGATTGAACTCGCAACGTGAAAAAGAAGATCTGCTCAACCAAGGCTTGGCCTCGGCCCGCCGCGCGTCGCGCGCCGCTTTGGTTTTGGAGTTCGAGACCGAACTCCATCGCGTGTCCCCGCGCTTGAACCCTAGGCCGACCGAAGCGCAGTGGATGGCGGTCGCCGACGACTTCCGCGTCAATGAGCGCTGGACGAGCGCGATCACGTATTACCAGAAAATCATGAATTCTTCGGGCACGTTGATTTTGGACGGGCTCAAAGCCCGCAACGGCATTCGCGAAGTGCACAAGGCGAAGTTCCGCTTTCATCGCGGGCCGCTCGCCGCGTTCCTGAACGCCAGCCGCGACGCACGCACTTACGCCGAAACCAAGATGCGCAACAATCCGGCCATGGATTTCCAGCGCCGCCACCAGTTCTTTGAAGCCTGGCTGCAATATCCGCGCGACGTTTGGTCGTACGGCGCGGTCGCCAACGCCAAAACCGAACTCACCCGCGTGCTCGCGCTGACATGGCTCGAGCCGGTGTTCAAGGCGGGCGCCATGTCGCTGCAGTCGCGCATTCACGCCAACCTTTCCGAATGGACGATGGCGGCGCGCGCCGGTGAGAACGCCACGCAAGCGCTGCAAACGCTCGTCGTCGATTCCACGGCTTGGACGGCATGGCATTGGGAACTTTGGGATGAAGCGTTTTGGAACGCGGCGCTGGCGGCGCGTAAGAATCGCCGCTTGGACCGCGCCGCCCAGCTGCTCGAAGTCGCCCTGCAACACGGCACCAATCTGAACGCGCAATTGCGTTTGTTGTTTTGGGCGGGACAAAACGAAATGGACACGAATCGGCCGGTCGAGGCGCGCCTGAATTGGGAGCGGCTCGCCGAATGGGATCCGCACGGCTACTACGGTTTGCTCGCGCATTATAAACTCGGTCGGCCGATCCAGCCCCTCGCCGATCTGGATTTGAGCCTCATAGACAAGCCCGCGACGGTCAGCGACCAGGATTTCGCGATCGCGGTGAATCTGACCGCTTGTCAAGAAGACGCGCTCGCGCAAGGTCATGCACGTCCCGTTCTTCCCGCCGCTTCGATGAACCTGGATGAACTCAAACTGCGCGCCTTCACCCGCGATTTCGCGACCGTGTTGAACATGTTCTTCGCGCAGATCCCGGCCAACGAGCGGAGCGCGTTCATGAACCGCCATGCGCGTTTGTTTTATCCGAAGCCGTTTGAAGAGTCGGTGTTGGCCTCGGCTTCACGCCTCCCGCGTATCGAGCCCGAATATGTCTATGCGGTGATGCGCCAGGAATCGGGCTTCAATCGCCTGGCGCGCAGCTGGGCAAATGCGTATGGGCTCTTGCAGATGCTACCGGGAGTCGCGCGCGCAGCTCAACGCAAAGCCGGCGTGACTTTCCAATATGACGACGAGCTCTTCAATCCATCGATAAATATTCCTTTAGGCATGGCCCATATGGACGATGTCGTGGATAGCGCGGGCTCCTCGTTCATTATGCGCACGGCCTCGTACAACGCGGCGGCCGGCAAGGTGCGCGAGTGGCGTCAGCGCCTGTATAACGGCAATGTGTTCGAGTTCCTCGAGGAAATCCCCTACGAGGAAACGCGCTCGTACGTCCGACTCGTGATGCGCAACTACCTGATGAATCGGCGCCTCAATTCGACCGCGCCGTTTGACTTTCCGGGGTCCCTCCTGGAAATGTAGTGGGCGTGACTGACATCGCGACCCGTTTATCCCATTCGAAAAAGCCCATTCCTGCGGCCAAGGACTTGGGCTTCGGCCAGTACTTCACCGATCATTGGTTCGTGGCGAAGTACTCCGAAGGCAAGGGCTGGTATTCCGCGAGCGTCGAGCCTTACGGCACGATCGCGATGGATCCCGCCGCGTCGGTGTTGCATTACGGTCAAGCGCTGTTCGAGGGCATGAAGGCCTTTCCGCAAGACGATGGCTCTTTGGCTTTGTTCCGCCCGGAGTTCAATTTCAATCGCATGGTCGAGGGCGCGGAGCGTTTGTGTTTGGTGCCGCCGCCGCGCGAGTTGTTCATGGGCGGTTTGCGGCGGCTGATCGAGGCCGACGCGCGCTGGGTTCCGCGCGACGAGGGTTGCTCTTTGTATATCCGCCCGACGTTGATCGGCGTCGAGCCGTTCCTGGGCGTGCGGCCCGCGCGTGAGATTTTATTTTATATTTTGCTCTCGCCGGTCGGCGGCTATTACGGCGCCAACAACGCGCCGGTGAAGATTTGGGTCGAGGACAAAGCGCTGCGCGCGGCTCCGGGCGGTTTGGGCCACACTAAGGCCGGCGCGAACTACGCGGCGAGTTTGCAAGCGGCGCTCGAGGCCAAGAAACGCGGCTATTCTCAGGTTTTGTGGCTCGACGTCGCGCATGCGGGCATTGAAGAGGTGGGCACCATGAACGCGTTCTTCGTGTTCAGTGACGAGATCGTCACGCCCGCATTGAACGGTTCAATTTTGGCCGGCGGCACGCGCGATTCGGTTTTGCGGATGTTGCGCGCCGACGGCAAAGTGAAGGTCAGCGAGCGTTTGGTGACTATCGGCGAAGTGCTCACCCGCCACGCGCGCGGTGAGTTGCTCGAAGCGTTCGGCACCGGTACGGCCGCGGTGATTTCGCCGATCGGCGAATTGTTTTACCGGGGCGAGGCGCGCGTCCTCAACGGCGGTGAATGGGGCCTGGTGAGCCGCGATCTTTACAAGCGCATCACGGATCTGCAGCGCGGCCGCGCGCCGGACGAGTTTGGCTGGATGAAGCGGGTGAGCGAGCTGTGAACGTTTGCCCTATTAATGCAAGCAAACTCTTAAAAATTACGAAAATAACTTCAGAAACGCTGATCACGATCTTATAAGATATTGATATTACATGTAAATTCTTTGATTTACCCAGCCCGGGCCGGGTCATCTAAACGGGCGGCGGCGGCGCGATCACGCGTCCGTCGCGAAAGAACCACACGCCGGCCTGTTTGCGAAAGCGCGAGACCTCGTGATGGATTTGCTCGCCCGCCGGCGTGCGGAAATACGCCTTGAATTCGACGACACCCTTCGTGCCCTCTTCGGACGACTTCAAAATCTCGAGCTTCCAGAACTCGGCCTCGTTCATCCAGCCCAAAGCGGCTTCGCGATCGAAATCTCCTTGCGGATCCGTGGTCTCTTCGACGTAATCGATGTTCTTCGTGCAAAACGCCGAATAGCGCGAGCGCATCAGCTTTTCCGCGGACGGCGCGGACTGATCGCCGCCCAAATAAGGCTCGCAACACGCGCCAAAGGTCCGGCCGGACTGACAGTAGCAATTCATCCTCCCACTCTTGTAAATTTCCACGGATTCTTCAAGATGAAAGATCATGCATCCCACCACCCTCGCCATCGATTTCGGCACCAGCAACTCGCTCTGCGGGGCCTGGCACCAAGGCCGGCGCGTCGAGGCGCTCGCGCTTGATCCGACGGCGCCTGATCCCACGCTGATGCGCACGTTGCTTTATTTTCCCGAAGCGGACCGCTGCTTTTACGGAGCGGAGGCGATCGCCAAGTATCTCGAATTCGAAATGGAGGGGCGACTCTTCCGCTCGTTCAAATCCCATCTGCCGAATCGGAATTACTTAGGCACCTTCGTCGGAAGCCGGCCCGTCACGCTCGAAACGATGGTCGGCACGTTTCTGCTCGAGATGAGAAAACGCGCCGAGGAAATTTTAAACGCCAAAATCGAACACGCGGTCATCGGCAAACCCGCCCGCTACGCGATGGATCCCATGGGGGACGAATTCGCCCTTTACCGCATGGGCAAGGCCGCCGAGATGGCCGGCTTCAAATCGTTTCGCTTTGTGCCCGAGCCCCTGGCGGCGGCGCTCGATGCGCGCAGGCAAATCCCCGGCGAAAAGATCGCGTTGATCGGCGACTTCGGCGGCGGCACGTCGGATTTCACGCTGATCCGCATCGGTCCCTTCCGTTTCGAAAAAAATCACGTGCTCGCCATCGAGGGTTGCCCGCAGGCCGGCGACGTGCTCGACAGCGTGTTCATGAGCGAGAAGCTCAACGCGTATTTCGGAGCGAAAGCCGAATACAAGATGTCGCTCGGGAACAATCGCCTGCGCATGCCCAAGAGCATCATGGAGCGGCTCAACAAGCCCGCGCACATCGTGCATCTGAAAGAAAAAGACACCTACGAGTTCATTCGCCAAGTGCGGCTAGGCACGACCAACATGCGCGATCGCGAAGCCATCGATCGGCTATTCTTGCTGATCCAGGAGCAACAGGCCTTTTCGTTCTTCGAACATATCGAGAAAACCAAACGCGCGCTCTCGGCCGCGGCTTCGGCGCAGTTCACTTTCGACTATCCGGGGCTCGAGATGCAGGAGCCGTTTTCGAGACTGCAGTTCGAGACCTGGGCCGAGCCTATGTGCGCGGCCGTCTTCAAAGCGCTGGATGAATGCCTGAACCAGGCGAGTTTGAAAATCAGTGATGTGGACTTAGTCTGCCTTACCGGCGGAACCGCGCAAGTCCCGATGATCCGCGATGAATTCCGCAAACGCTTCGGCGAAGAAAAACTCCAGACACAGTCGCACTTCCATTCGGTGCTGTCCGGGCTTATCGAGAGCGCGGGGATGGAGCCATGACCTACGCCCTTGAAGAACTCACAGACTCTCACCAAGACGCATTTTTGCAGATGCTCCAGGATTTCCAGGAAAACGATCCGCATTGCTTCGAAACTCATTTCGCCCGGCCGAAACCCTGGAGCCCGCTCGGCTTTCAGAGCTTCCTTAGGCAGTGCGCGAAGGAGCGGCTCGACTGGCGGCCAGGGCCCAATAAAACTTCGCAAACGCGATACGTGCTGATCGACGGCGACGCAACGATCGTCGGATTCGCCATACTGCGATTCCCCCTCGACACGAAGCTAGAAGCCGCCGGCGGCAACGTGGTGTTCGCCGTCCCACCGAAGTTTCGTAAACAAGGATTCGGCGCGCTCACCCTCAACCGCATGCTCTTCGAGGCCGCCCGCGCCGGCATGGCGCGCCTGCTCGTCACCTGCCCCAAAGACAACCTGCCCGCCCGCAAATGCATTGAAAAAAATCGCGGTGAAAAGGAATCAGAGGACGCCGCCCCAAGCCTGCGCTATTGGATCCCCTTACGCTAGAGGGTGGCCTATGGGGTTTCAAAAGTTTTTGTCGCGCTCCTGGGACGAGCACGGCGCGCAAACCGCCGCCGTGGCCAAGGAGTTGCCGCGCGGAATCGAACTGATCACGCAAAGCGAGGACATCGCGCCCATGGCCGCGCTGATCACCCACGTGATGGGGCAACACCTGGCGCGCTGGAACGACGGCATCCTGTTGCTCGAAAAACTCAAGCGCATCGCCGCCTTTCAACCGGGGAGTGAAGCCGAAAAGGCCGTTTCACGCGGCATCGCGATTTTACGGACCGCTTCGGGCGACGCGCAGTCGCTGCCGTTCTTCACGCCCACCGAACAGATCCGCGTGATGGCGGGCGTGGCCGCCGCCTTGATCGATCATGAACTCGCCCGCGCGCAGAAGTATTTTTTAGACGCCGTCGAGAAAGCGGGGGAACTCGATCCGCAAGACCCCGGCGTGCGCGCGCTCGCCATTGCCGGCAACAACATGGCGCAGGCGCTCGAGGATCTGCCCGACCGCTCGGCCGCGCAGATCGAACTCATGATCCTGGCCGCGGAAGCCGCGCGCAAACATTGGGGCATCGCCGGGGGCTGGCTCGAAGTGGAGCGCGCCGAATATCGCCTGGCCATGAGCTACTTGAAAGCCGGCGACTTGAACCAGGCGTTGATTCACGCCAAACAATGTCTCGACGTCTGTCGTAAAAACGACGCCCCGGAAGTCGAAATGTTTTTCGCCCATGAGGCGCTCGCCCTTGTCCAACGCCAACGTCAGAACGTCGAGGCGTTCAGCGAAGCGATGGACAAGATGCGCGAGCTCTTTCAGATCCTGACGCCCGAAGATCGCCAATGGTGCCGCTCGACTTTCGATAAATTTTTAAATTGAGATCTTCGGGATCGGCTTTTCGAATATCCAGGACATGTACGTTTTGGCGTCGAAATGCGCCGGCTTGCGAATCTTGAACCCCTGGCCTTCATAGTAATTCACCAAATGCTCCGCGTTTTGGGCGGTGTCGAGCTGCAGGCACTCGTACCCCTCGCGGCGGGCGATCCTCTCGGCCAAACGCAACAGCCGCGTGCCGATGCCGGAGCCCTGATAGAGCGGATCGACCGCGAACCGGCCGATGTACAAGCAACGTCGGTCATCGATCGCGTTGCGGTCGCGGATCTGCATCGTCGCCACGATGCCCGCGGGACTCTCGACGATCAGAACTCCGCCGTGCTTGAGCAGATCGCGCGCCACCAGCTCGTCGTCCGA
>DAISHW010000009.1:11927-20566 GCA_036822295.1 Bdellovibrionales bacterium
CAGCGTGTCGTCGCGGGTTTCGCGCTCCTCGTCGAGCAAAGGCAATTCGCGGATCACGCCGGAGCCGAGCTCCGCGGGCCGCAGCGGTTTACGCCATTCCGCCGGAGCGTCGCGCTTGACGCCGTCGAAGCAGGCGCCCCCGATCTCGCGCAAACACAAGGCGATGAACGCGTCGGTGTGGCCCTGAAACGCGTCCGCCAAAGCTCCGCTCCAAACTTTGAACAAATCGGGATTCACTTTGCCGAGACGCCGCAACAAATGCCGGCCCGAGCCCGACCAATTCCCGCGCGACCGGAAATGGTAATCCAAAACGAGCTCATTGAGCTCCGCGACGGTGACCTTGGCTTCCAGCGGGTTCAGCGGCGCCCGCAAGTTGTCGATCTGATCGGTCACCGCGTAACGAGTCCGCAAAATCTTATCGTCGTTCCACTTCGGCGGGCCCAAGCGCACCGCCTTCTCGGCCAAGGACTTCATCTGAATCGCGAATTCGACTTCGGCTTCCGGGATGGCGCGCCCCTCTAAGATCATGAACTCCAACGACGGGACGCCCGACGGGCGATTCACTTCGCTGAAGAAGTAATTCAAAGTTTCGGGATCGTGAACGAAGACCTCCACCGGCCAGCTTTCACGATGAAAAGATTCGCGCCAGGCGTGCGGGACCGAATCATAAACCACGACCAAGTCGATGTCAGAGGTGGCCGTCCCCTCGCCCCGGTTGAACGATCCGGCGACGAACGCGACCCGCGCGCCGGCGAACTTTTCGCGCAGAATTCGCGCGCTGACTTCGTACGGATCGTTTCGTCCAAACCAGTTTGAACTCATGCATCTCCGTTCTCGCACACACGCGGAAAATTGTCTAATTGAGGAAATTTTCCCCGTAGCTGGACCGACTCACGCTGCGTTAATGAGTTCCCTGAGTGGCTGCGGAATTTGCATAGACCTATTCTATTGTCTTTGTTTCGGAGGTGGGAAATGCAGCAGCACACGATCATGATTGTCGACGACAGCGACGATACCCGCGAAATCTTTCAAGCCACCCTGGAAACCGAGGGCTACAAAGTCCTGGGCGCCAAAGACGGTCTTGAGGCCCTGGACATGCTCGAGGACCACAAAGACATTTCGCTCGTGCTGCTCGACCTGGCCATGCCCGGCATGACCGGCATCGAGCTGCTCGAGGCGATGCAGCAACGCAATCTTGCCCAAAACGTGCCGATCATCTTCGTTTCCGCCGCCAACAATCTGGAACAGATCGCCCGACCCGCGAACGTGGTCGACGTTTTGAAGAAGCCGTTCTTTTATCCCGAGCTGATTCATAAGATCAAAGTGAAGCACGGTTTCAAAGCCAACAAGAAAATCAGCGGATCTCCAGAACAAAATAAAGCCGCGACTCCTGAACCACCCGTACCCACGAGTAAGTGGTGAGCTTTCTGGCCCACTCCTCTAAGGGCGCGCAGCGCAGGTCTTGAACCAGCGCGAGTTTATTCACGATGAAATATTTGAAGTGGTTCGCGAGCAGATGTTCGCGAAGCGCGCGCTCGTCGCCAAGTAAACCTGTCCCCTGGAACGCAAAATAATGACCCGGGCAATTCATCTGGCTGAGCAGCGGATCCGCCGCCATTCGACTTAAATTCTTCGGTGTGTACGACAGGTAAGAAAGATACCCCGCCGTGATGGGCCGCTCGTGGAAGAGCTGCAGGAAATTCTGCGAGGGATCGCCCGAGAAGAACGTGGGCACATTGACGACGATCGTGTCTGACGGCGAGCGCGAGATCTCTTCAAGCGCCGGCATCGGCAGGAACGCGCGATAATGGACCGTAGGCAACTGATAGAGTCCGTTCAACACCGGGCCGGTCACGAAAATCCAAACCAGCGCGACGCTGGGAATCCAGCGCGGCGTTTGCAAATCCCGGAACGCCGCGAACACCAAGAATATCATCGCCATGTACGTGAGCAGCGCGAAGCGGGCCGGCGTGCGCGATATCGAAAGGGGCGGGATTTTCGCGAAGAGCCCGTCGAGCGGGTTCGGAGCGATCACCTGGCCGGCGAAACGGAACTCCGGCCCCAGCGAGTAGAGCCAACCGAAAATCGCGATGCCGACAAGAGCGCTGAAGAACGGTTGTGTTCTCAATTTTCCGCGCGCTAAAAACGCCATGAACGCGATCACGATCAACGGGTCGAAAGCATTGTAGCGCTCAAGACTCGGATGCGGCTCGAACCACAGGACCCGGTACAGCAGGTTCTTGGCCCACGGAACGAACGGCCCGAGCAGATCGAAGTTGTAGCGCGCGCGATCGGCCGGCACGCGCAGGAGCTCCTCGGTCCAAAACCCCCAAAGCGAGGGCCAGAAGAAGCCGACGAACACCGCCAACCCCACGCACCCCGCCAAGCCAAGATTGACCCATCCCCGGCCGCTCAGCGGCCGGGACCGGCGCAGCGAAGCCCCGAGCAAAATCAGAAACGGCACGCTCAAGAACGCCAGATTGTGAATCGTTCCGGCAAAGATCAGCGCGCTCAAAATGCCGTAACCGATCACCCGACCGCGCCGCCGCCAATCGACCGTCAGGAACATCCACAGCAGAAGTTGGAATCCCCAAACGCCCGCGAGCAAAGTGTAATGCTGGTGCACGCGCGCGACGTAAAAGCCGCTCCACCAAACCGCGCCGGCATAAACGAGTTGCCAAAGCGCCGACGCCGGGAAAAGCCGGCCCGCCACCATCCAGGCGGCGACCACCAGGAACAAAACGTTCAGGCCCGCGAAAATATGAAACTGCGCATGGCTGCCGAGCACCCGCAACGGACACGTCAGGATCATCGGAAAAGGACTGTCGTAGTTATTGGCCAGACTCACGCCCGCCGGCGCCAAGTACCGATCGGTGCGCAGATCGCCGGCGAGAACATGGTCGCAGTACCAGCCGGGCATCGCGGCTTGCGCGGCCGGGTCTTCGATGCCTCCGACCAAATGCTTTTCGGTATTCCACAGCGGGAGCGTGTGCGCGACAACCAAGACCAGCAGAATCAATAAAGCGCGCCGCGAACTAGTATTGCCCAAGCGCCGCCGCCCCGAAGAGTGCGAAGTGCCAGATCGTCACGGTCAAAAGCGAAAGCGGAATCCCAACCCCCACCATCAGACCGGCTATCTCGGAATCCAAATCGAATTCCGAAACCACGACCGCGGCCGTGATCATCGGCGCCATTCCGGACTGCAAAAGCACGACGTGCGGGAGTAATCCCCCAACGCCTAAAGTGGGAATGAAAATCAGCGCCAGCACGGCCGGCGCGAACAAGAGCTTGAACGCCAATCCCGCGCCCAGCTCACGCCAGCGGCGCCCCAGCACTTCGCGATGCAAGTGCAACGGCAGTCCCACCGCGAAAAGCGCGACCGGCACGAGCGTTCCGCCGATGCGCTCGAACATCGGCGTCAGTTTATTCTCACCGGGCATCCCCGCATAAAACCAAATCACGGCCGCGATCAACGCCAGGAACGGCGGAAAGGTCGCGATTCGCTTCAAGATCACGCCGGTCTCGAGCTTAGCGCCCGAGTAGAGCGCCGCCACGCTCAGACCCAAGACCGAAACCGCCAAGAACGACCCCACCTGATCGATCACAATGCCGATCGGAATCGCTTCGGCGCCGACCAGGGCTTCGAGCAGCGGAAAGCCCACAAACGACGTGTTGCCGAGACCCGCGGTCAGAATCATCGCGCCGACCGTCGGACGTTGCCATCCGCGCCGGGCGCCGAGCCAACCGAACAAAGCCCATGACAGCAAAAACACGCCCCAAGGCATCGCCGCCGGGACGATCATCCGCGGCCCCAAAGGCGTCTCACCGAGCAAGCGCGGGATCTGCGTGAAGATCAGAGCCGGCAAAGAAAGAAAAATGACGAACGAGTTCAGCGCACGACCCGCCTCGCGCGGAAAACGCGGCGAACGGCGCGCCCATATTCCGAGCAAAAGGCAAACGATTATGATCAGAAAATTCGTCATCCATCTTGATTGCCCCGCGAATTTCGACGAGTGTCAATAACATGGAAAAGCTATTTCAAGATCTCGAAGGTTTGACTCTTTGGTCGGCGGTTTTCGGCGCGGTGGCGCTCGCCACCCTGATTTTCAAAACCGCGCTGTTCACGATCTGCGCGCGCTTCCGCAAAATCGCCGAACGCACGGCCGGGTTTTACGACGATCTCGCCGTCGAAGTGATCGCGCACACCAAAGTGTTCACGATCTTCATCGTCTTCGCCTACGTCTTCCTGCCGCTGCTCAGGGTCCCCGATCGCACGATGAAGGTCGCGCACGGCGTGCTGGTCGTCACCCTCGCGGTTCAAGTCGCCATCTGGTTCATGAAGGGCATCAACATCTGGCGCACCGGATATCTGGACCGCAAAGTCGCCAACGACGCGTCTTCGGCCGCGGCCATCGGCCTGCTCGCCACCGCCGTGCAAGCGCTGGTGGTGGTCACGATCTTCCTGATCGCGCTTTCGAACTTGGGCATCGACGTCGGCGCGTTGGTCGCGGGGCTGGGCATCGGCGGAATCGCTGTCGCGCTGGCCGCGCAGAACGTGCTGGGCGATCTGTTGGCCTCGCTCTCGATCGTTCTGGACAAGCCCTTCGTGGTCGGCGACACGATCGTGGTCGGCGACATCCAGGGCACGGTCGAAAACATCGGCATCAAAACGACCCGGCTGCGCGCGACCTCGGGCGAACAACTGATTTTCTCGAATAAAGATTTGCTCGAGAGCCGCATCCACAACTTCAAGCGCATGTGGGAAAGGCGGGTGAAACAGACGATCGGCGTGACCTACGCGACATCCGTCGAAAAACTCGAGCAAATCCCGCGGTGGATCCAAGCGTTGGTCGAGAGCAACAAGCTCTTGCGCTTCGATTCGTGCGCGTTGGTGAATTACGGGGGATCGTCGCTCGATTTCGATTTGGCTTACTTCGTTCAAAGTCCGGAAGTCAACGTCAGGAACACCGAGCGCGAAAAACTGATGTTGGCGGTCTTGCGCAAATTCAGCGCCGAGGGTGTCGAGTTCGCATTCCCGACGCAGACGATTTTCGTCGAGAAGATGCCGCCCGCCACTTCGAGTTCCGAAAAAGGCTGAAGCCAACGACGCCAGCCTTCGCGTAAGTCCAAATATGACTCAATATCCATGCCCAATTGTCCTCATACGCGTGTCGAATCCTGCGTTAGAAGGCTCCTGCCCTGGAATTGCCTTTGCAATGTCAGCGGACATTGGCCCTTGGCCTTAGGAGGAATTATGTTTCAGAATTTAAAGCTCATCGCCCTTGCGGTCGCCGCCACATTCACCGCGCCAGGTTTCGCGCAGGACATGACAGAGGCCGAGAGTGGACGTTCCGTGATCGTGAAGCCCGCGCCCGTCGAAAATCGCGATGAGATGCGCATGCACGTCGGCTTGCTCGCCGGCTTTGACAACGCCGAGGGCGGATTCAACAACACGTTTGAATACGGCGTGGACGTCGGCTTCCAACCCTATATCCCGTACGGTTTGGGCGCGGAGCTTTCGACCGCCGACGAAGGCGATTTGACCCGCACGAAACTGCTCGGCCGCGGCACGTACAATTTCGGCGGCTCGATCCCGCTGATCAACCGCAGCTATGTGGGCGCGGCCCTTGGCCCCGTCTTCGACAGCGATTCGGCCAACGACGGCACGCATCTAGGCATCGCCCCGGTGCTCGGCTTCGACATTCCGTTCAGCCCGGTGACCAACCAAGCGATTTCCCTCGGTGCGCAAGCGCGTTACCTGTTCGTAAGCGATGCGGCCCCGGATTCCTTCTCGGTGAACGGCCAATTGAAATACTGGTTCTAATTTAGAATTGATTGGGGTACCTCGATCTAGAGGTACCCCATGAATCTTCACGACTACTTCAACCGCATCAACGTGTTCCCGCCCGTCGCTTTGAGCGATGACGGAACCAAACTCGCTTACATCTCCTCGGTCACCGGTTCTCCCCAAGTCTGGGTGGGCGATATCTCTGGAGACGGTCCGATGGCTTATCCGAAGCCGCTGACGTTCGCCAAGGACGAACAGCCGCACGTGATGGACGCGTCTCTTGAATGGATCGGCGACGACCGGCTGGTCGTTCAGATGGACCGCCACGGCGACGAAATGACTTTCATCCGCGTTCTCAACGTGAAGACCGGCGAGAAAATCGACATACCCGAGGAGAAAGGCGCGCGCGACCATCTGGGCTTCACCTCTTCCGACAAGAAAACTTATTATTTCGCCAGCAGCCGCGGACACCGCAAAACCAACGGACTTTACGCGTTCGACGTGAAATCGCGGAAGGTCCGCAAACTCGCGCATCGCCAGGACCGTTCGCTCTATTGGACGGGGGCTTACCGCCACGGAAATCAGATCTTCGTGATCGGCTTCAAGCAAAGCCGCGCCAACAGCTTGCACCTGATCGATCCGAAAACGGGACGCGTGCGGGATCTGCACACCGATCCGAACACGATCTTGCAGCCGATCGGCGATTCGAAAAACGACGTCGTGCCCGTGATCAGCGACATCGGCCGCCAGTTCATGTCGCTCGGCAAATACAACATGAAAAGCCGCCAAATCGAATACCTGCAACCCGACAAATGGGACGTCGAGGAAGCCAAGTTCACTCCTGACGGCAAACGGCTCCTGGTGAACCGCAACGTCGCGGGCCGTTCGGTGCTCGAACTTTACCGATGGCCGTCGATGAAGCGCGAGAAAATCAGTTTCAAAACGAACGGCACGGTCACCGGTCTTGAATTCGCCAAGAGCGGCAAGTTCGCCGTGTTCACTTTCAATTCACCCGCGGAACCGCGCAATTTGTATAAACTGGATATGAAAACCCGCAAGTGCGCGGCCCTTACCGACAACTGGACTTCGCCGCTCGCCGCCGGTGAACTCGTCCATCCCGAAATCGTGACCTATAAATCCGCGGTTCGCGGGGTGCACGGTTTCTTCTTCAAACCCAAGGGCGCGAAAAAGAACGGCCGGCTTCCCGTCATCGTTTGGCCGCACGGCGGTCCGCAGTGGCAAGAGCGCGCGATCTTCCGCCCGATCCTGCAGTACTTCGTCGCGCGCGGCTTCGCGGTATGGACGCCGAACCCGAGCGGTTCGACCGGTTATGGCCGCGAGTATTGCGACGCGATTCGCGGCGCTTGGGGAACGGCGGATTTGGAAGACCAACGGCTCGGCATTGAGTGGCTGAAAAAGAGCGGTTGGATCGATCCGAACAAGATCGCGATCATGGGCGGTTCTTACGGCGGATACATGACACTCCGGGCGATCACCCGCTTCCCGAAAACCTTTAAAGCCGCCGTCGATATTTTCGGAGTTTCGAATTTGATCACGTTCGTGAGTTCCGTGCCCGAAGACTGGCGTCTGATGATGGACGAGTTGGTCGGAAACCCCGAGCGCGACGCGGAACGCTTGCGCGAGCAATCCCCGGTCTTCGAACTGGACAAGATCGACTGTCCGCTCTTCGTGATTCAAGGCGCGCGCGACCCGCGCGTCGTGCAGGCCGAGAGCGATCAGATCGTCGGACGCATGCGCGAGATGAAAAAGGCCGTCGAGTACTTGGTGTTTGAAGACGAAGGCCACGGCTTCCTTAAACTGGACAATGAGCTTAAGGCGTTCCAGGCCTCTGCCGAGTTCATCGAGAAAGCCTTGAGTTAGTCCTCAAGGCTCAAGGGCCATGCGATTTGAGGCGATTACCGGGGTGGCCCCCGTAGCTTTATCGCGGCAAGTCGTGTACAACCTCGGCATGATCAGCACCACCAACGTGAGCCTTCGTTTCGGGGGCAAAAAGCTATTCGAAGACGTGAACGTCAAGTTCACCCCCGGCAACTGCTACGGCCTGATCGGGGCCAACGGCGCGGGAAAAACCACTTTCTTGAAAATTCTATCCGGCGAGATCGAGCCCAACACCGGCGATGTCATTTTGGGCGCGGATTGCCGGCTGTCGGTCCTGAAACAGGATCACTATGCCTATGACGACGTCCCGGTCTTGAAAACCGTGCTGATGGGTAACGACCGCCTGTTCAAAATCATCGCCGAAAAAGACGCGCTGTACGCGAAACCCGACTTTTCCGAAGACGACGGCGTCCGGGCCTCGGAGCTCGAGACCGAGTTCGCCGAGCTCGGCGGCTGGGACGCCGAGAGCGAGGCCGGCGCCATGCTCGCGGGCCTGGGCATCGGCACCGACAAACATCAAACGTTGATGAAAGACATGGATCCGGGCGAGAAGGTCAAGGTCCTGCTCGCCCAAGCGCTTTACGGCAAGCCCGACGTGTTGCTGCTCGATGAACCGACCAACCATCTGGACATCTACGCGATCCAGTGGCTCGAGGAGTTTCTTTACAACTTCGAGAACACGGTCATCGTGGTCAGCCACGACCGTCACTTCTTGAACAAAGTCTGCACGCACATGGCGGACATCGATTTCGGCAAAATCACCGTCTACACGGGCAACTACGATTTCTGGCGCCAGGCCAGCGAGCTCAATCAGCGTTTGCGCGGCGAACAGCAGCGTAAGAATCTGGACAAAGCCGAAGAGCTCAAGAGTTTCATTCGCCGCTTCAGCGCCAACGCTTCGAAATCGCGCCAGGCGTCGTCGCGCGCCAAGCAGCTCGAGAAACTGGATTTG
>DAISHW010000010.1:0-11772 GCA_036822295.1 Bdellovibrionales bacterium
AGTGCTTGAAAACCTCGACTCATGACTGAGTTTTATTCGGCTTTTCCGCAACCGGACTTAACGCCAATTGACCAAAATGCGGTGTCGCCTCAGACTAAAAAAAGGAGAATTTCCATTGTCTTGTAGAGCTGATCGACGTTTCCAATTGCTCATGTGGACCGCGCTTATCTTTGTCTCGAGCGGGTACAGGACCTTCGCCCAGGAGAACGGCGGAGTTTACCGCAGCGAAACGGACGATCTGCTCACGGTCGAGCGCGTTTCGGTTCTTCCCTTCACCGACAACCTGCAAGGCATTTACTCACGGCCGCTCGAGGCGCATTTCACTCAGCTCGTCGATGAAATGCATCGCTGGGATTACGTGCCCGCGCCGACTTCGGGTCCGATCCTTTCCCCGGAAGAACTGGAAAGCTCACCCGACAAAGTCGGCCAAGTGGCGGCCGGCATGGGCGCCGACGCGTTCTTCGCCGCGCGCGTGACCAAAGGACCGAACGGCGTCACCATTCACGTGAGCCTGTTTCTGACCAAAGATAAAAAGTTGCTCTCGCAGGCCATCCTGAAGGACTACAAGCAATTCAACATCGGCGATTTGAAGGAGCAAACGCAACGTTTGCTCGCCGAAATCGTTTCGCGCCTGCCTTATTCCGGAAGGGTGCTCAGCCGCGAAGCCAATCGCGTGACCGTGAACTTGGGTCTTAAAGACGGTCTTCAGCCCAATCAAATGCTGAGCGTGATTCAGATCATTCAGGCGCAACGTCATCCGAAATTCAATTTCTTGGTCAAAACCGAAAAAGAGATTTTCGGAAAAATCAAAGTGCTCAAAGTCGACGACACCTTGAGCTTCGGCGTCGTGGTGACCGAGAAAGAACGCGGCGCCATTCAAAAGAACGCCAAGATCGGCCCGCTCGATTTCGTGACCTACTCGGGCAATCAAGGTTTAGGTTTGACGCCCACGCCGGAAGAAACTCTCGGCAGTCGCGAGGACTCGGCCATCGCCTTCGGCAAGGACGCGAAGGCGTGGCAGCCGCAATCCGCGCCCTCGTTCGGGCAAATCGGCGCGCGCCTGGGCCTTAGCCGCTTCACGCAGAGCACGCAGGTCGACGCGCCCGTCGGGGGACTCGAAGCGAGCAATCCCTTCGCGCCGAGCGTTCTTCTGGAAGGCGAACTCTGGGTCACGCCGGAATGGACCTTCCACGCGCGCATGAAACAGGGGATCGCCGGCGTCGACAATCCCCGTAGCGGCGCGGGGCCTTCGGAACTCAATCAATCGTTCACGTACTACGAAGCCGGGGTCGGTTACCGTCTGCGTTTCGGCCCTTACGCGTGGTCGCCGTTCGCCGAGCCGCATATCGGTTACCTGAACTACAAGATGCTCACCGACTCTCCGGATCTTGTGTTCACGAGCGCGCAGTACACCGGCATGAAATTCGGCGTGAAGGGTTCGGCGCCCCTGGGCGGGGAGCGCAGCGAGTACGGCATCGGCGGTGAGTTCTCGATGGTGTGGAATCAGACGGTGAAAGAAACGCCCGTGACTTCCGGCGCGACCTCAAAAAGCCAAGTGGTGCAATTCGGCGTGTTCGGCTTCAAGCGACTGGGCGAACGCCTGCGCATTCAAGCCAACTTGGATTTCGAAATGTACTCGTCCACGTTCGAGGGCGCGGGCTCGCGCACGCCCGACGCCACGAGCTCTTCGCATCGCTACACCACCCTCTCGGGCGGGCTGTATTATTTATTCTAGAAATCGCCGCGCGTTTACCAAGAGTTCATCTGCACTTACCATCCCGTCCAAAAATAAACGAAATTCGGGAATGTCTCATCTTGAGACATTCCCGAATTGACATGTCCATCAAGTAACAACCAATCGTCGAACTCTTCGACAGATCAGCGCGATTTTACCCGCGTCTAAATGCGATAAGCCAGTGCTTTCAAGGTCTTACACATTGGCCGTGGCCTTGCTCTTAACTAAGGCGTGGGCACAATTAAACGCTATCGCTATCATTTGCTGGCTATCCTTATGCTAGTCATCGTTGCCGTAGCCGGCGTAAAGACCAAATCCAAGGTCGCTGAGAAGACGGCCAAGGATTTACCCCGCGTGCAATCGCAAGGGCAGCGCGAACAAATGCGCGAACTGCTGGTGATCCGCGATAAAAAAGGCCGTCGCCCGGCCATGGTTTCGGTGCGCGCCGACGCCCGTCCGTTCATCCTGAACGCGGTCACCAAAGCTTTGCCGAAATCGCAACGTCACATGGCTTACGACGTGAGCCGCATCATCATCACCGAGGCCAATCACCATAAGATGGACCCGCTCTTCTTGCTCGCCGTGATCGCCACTGAAAGCGGTTTCAATCCGAAAGCGCGCGGGCTTCACGGTGAGATCGGTTTGATGCAAGTGTTGCCGAAGACCGCCGTTTGGATCGCGCCGAAGGCGGGCATCCCGGTCGATAAGATCGATTTGGAAGATCCGGTCATCAATATTCGCATCGGCGCCACGTACTTCGCGCGTCTGCGCAAGAGCTTCGACGGTCACGGCCCGCGTTACGTCGCGGCCTACAACATGGGTTCGGCGAACGTGCGCAAACTCGTGAGATCGAAAGTGGAACCGAAGATCTACTCGGGCCGCGTGCTCGAGAATTACGAGAATTTCCGTACGGCCTTCCGCGAGAAGAGCCAGAAGAAAGTCGCGACCACCCAGATCATCGCCACTCGCTGATCCGCCTTTGCCTTTGCGAATTTCAGGCAAAAAAAAAGCCCGAGAACCAGTCTCGGGCTTTTTCGCTTCACGGTGAGATGAGCGAGCGGACCGTAAGCCCCAGGGGCTACATCATGTCCATTCCGCCCATACCGCCCATGCCGCCACCCATGCCACCAGGCATGCCGCCGCCTTTTTCTTCTTTCTTAGGCGCTTCGGCGATCATGGTTTCGGTCGTGAGCATCAAGCTCGCCACGCTGGCGGCGTTCTCGAGCGCGCAACGAACCACTTTCACGGGGTCGATGACGCCGTCTTTCAAGAGATCCGCGTACTCTTCTGTCAAAGCGTTGAAGCCCCAAGCCGGGCTTTTCTCGCTGAGCACGCGATCAAGAACGATGGCGCCGTCCAGACCGGCGTTGAAGGCGATCTGACGGATCGGCTCTTCGCAAGCGCGACGGATAATGCTGACGCCGGCGCGTTGCTCGTCGCTCGACACTTTCAAACTTTCCAAAGCACGCGAGGCGCGCAGAACCGCGGTTCCGCCACCGGCCACGATGCCTTCTTCAACGGCCGCGCGAGTGGCGTTCAACGCGTCTTCCACGCGAGCTTTCTTTTCTTTCATTTCCACTTCTGACGGCGCGCCGACATGAATCACCGCGACGCCGCCGGCGAGTTTCGCCAGACGCTCTTTGAGTTTTTCTTTGTCGTAATCGCTGGTGGTCTCTTCAACCTGAGCCTTGATTTGCGCGACGCGCGCTTGGATCGACTTTTTGTCGCCCGCGCCGTCGATGACGGTCGTGTTGTCTTTGTCGACCACGATGCGTTTCGCCGTGCCCAGATCTTTGATCGTCGATTGCTCCAGTTTCTGACCGACTTCTTCCGAAATCAGCGTTCCGCCGGTCAATACGGCGATGTCTTCGAGCATCGACTTGCGGCGATCGCCAAAGCCCGGAGCTTTAACGGCCACGACGTGCAGCGTGCCGCGCAGTTTGTTCACCACGAGAGTCGCGAGCGCTTCGCCTTCGACGTCCTCGGCGATGATCAACAGCGGACGGCCCGACTTCGCGACGCCTTCCAAGATCGAGATCATGTCTTTCATCGAGCTGATCTTCTTGTCGTAGATCAACACGAACGCGTTCTCCAGGACGGCTTCCATACGCTCGGCGTTGGTCACGAAGTACGGAGACAGGTAACCGCGGTCGAACTGCATGCCTTCCACGACTTCGAGTTCCGTCTGGGCGGTTTTGCTTTCCTCGACGGTGATCACGCCTTCGCGGCCGACTTTCGCCATGGCCTGCGAGAGCATTTCACCGATTTCTTTGTCGTTGTTGGCCGAGATCGTGCCGACTTGCGCGATTTCTTTATCGCCTTTGATCGGTTTGCCGATCGACTTGAGTTCCGCGACCACGGTGGCCACGGCTTTGTCGATACCGCGTTTCACTTCGGTCGGGTTGTGACCGGCGGCCACGATCTTCGCGCCTTCGCGGAAGATGGCTTGCGCCAAAACGGTCGCGGTCGTGGTGCCGTCACCGGCGTCGTCGTTGGTTTTGGAAGCGACTTCCTTGACCATTTGCGCGCCCATGTTTTCGAATTTGTTTTCGAGTTCGATCTCTTTAGCGACCGTCACACCGTCTTTGGTGATCAGCGGCGCGCCGAAAGATTTTTCGATCACGACGTTACGGCCCTTCGGGCCTAAGGTTACCTTCACTGCATTGGCCAGCGCGTTCACGCCGCGCAGGATGGCGTTACGGGCGTCTTCGCTAAAACGTAATTCTTTGCTCATCTGTTTTTCCTTTAGTTCATGATTCCGAGGATATCTTCTTCACGCATCATCAAATACTCTTCGCCGTTCAGCTTGAGCTCGGTGCCCGAGTATTTGCCGAACAAAATGCGATCGCCGACTTTGACGTCCAAGGGAGTGACCTTGCCGTCTTCGGTGACGCGGCCTTTACCGGTGGCCACGATTTCCCCGCGCTGGGGCTTTTCTTTAGCGGTTTCGGGAATGATGATACCGCCGGCCGTCTTCAATTCTTCCGGCATACGACGGACAAGAACGCGGTCGTGCAACGGGCGCACGCCGATCTCTGCCTTTGCCATAATTAATTACCTCCTGATGGACAAAAGTGAGTTAAGGGCAATTTAGATGTGCCTAAACCACTGCCAATATGGAGGGCTGTCTGTGGGAGTCAAGCTTGTGGGAAAAATAAAACGCGGGAAATCCGCTAGGGCACCGCTATTTAGGGCGGGATGCGCCGGATAACCCCTCGATAATACCGGCGTTCACGCGTTTCAGCTCGGGCCCGCGCGAAACCAGAATCTTGAAAATCTCAACCAGCTCCTCTTTGGCCAGCTTCGGCGCGAGGGTCGCCACGGCGTCCGGCTGGTCCGCGAGCGTCGGTAAATACACGGTGACATAGGCTTCAAGCGTCAAGTCCCGCGCCTCTTGCAGGGATTCCTGACTGAGTTTCAGCTCACGCTCCGCGCTCGCCAAGGGGTCGGCTTCGGTTTTCTTGATTTTGCCGCTGGGAAGGGTCGTCGGCGCGTTTTTCTCGCCGGTCGCGGGACCTTTGCCGCTTTTGATTTGGGCGATGCGGGCGCTGATGCGAAGGGTTTGGTTCTGCGCCTCGAGGATCTGCTGTTCTTTCCAGCTCTGGAAGGTGAGGGCGCTGAGGGCGGGGTCTTGCGCGAAGGCCTGGGGCGCGATCAGAGCGATAAAAATAAGCAGTCGAAACACGCTGACACCTCTTCCATTGAACTTCAGCTCTTCGAGAAGAGTTCATGGATTGTGCCACCCGCGACGGGGAGTTTACGTCGGTCTCGCGGTCCCAGGACCCGCCCCTAGGGCTCGGATTCGTCACCCGAGCATTGCAATTTTTTCTTAAATTCCATAGGTTGTCGGGATGCTGACGATGACGATTCTGAGCGTTTTACTGGTGCTGTCCTTCGCCGCGATCTTTTATTTGTGGAGGGCGCGGGACATCGCCTTTCGTGAAAACATGCTTCTACAAACTGAAGCCGCGACCCTTCGTGAAAAAGCCAAATTGCTCGAGCAGCAGATCGCCGCGCAGGCGGCGGGGAAACAGGAATTGAATGAGTCGTTCAAAGGTTTGGCCGCGACCGCGCTCGAATCCTCGATGCAGCAGTTTTTGAGTCTCGCGCAGACCACGTTCCGTCAGGCGAACGAAATCCACAAGCTGGACAGCGATCAGCGCCACAAGTCCATGGACGCGCTGATGAAGCCCGTTTCGGAGGCGCTGGGCCGCTACCAAGAACAGATCGGCTCGCTCGAGAAAGAGCGCGCGCGCGCCTTTCAGGCGATCGACATGGAACTCAAGCGCGTTTCGGAAGCCAATGTGAGTTTGGCGAAAGAGACGACGGCGCTCAAAGACGCGCTGAAAAAACCGCACGTGCGGGGGCGTTGGGGAGAAGTGCAGCTGCGCAATTGCATCGAGCTGGCGGGCATGTCCGAACATTCCGACGTGAGTTTTCAGAATGTGACCAGCGACGAATCGGGTCGGCACATTCCCGATATGATCGTGCGCATGCCGGGCGGCCGCAGCGTGATCGTGGACGCGAAAACGCCGATCGACGCCTTCTTGAATTCCTTAGAGGCGCCCACCGACGAGATTCGCGGAACCGAGTTGGCCCGTCACGGCCGCCACGTCAAAGACCACGTCAAAAAACTTTCGGCCCGCGGCTATACCGAGGTGATAAAGGACAGCGCCGACTTCACGGTGATGTTCCTGCCCAATGAATCGTTCCTGTACGCGGCGCTCGAGGTCGAACCCGATATCGTCGAATTCGCATTGCAGAAAAAGGTTCTGATCGCGACCCCGCCGACATTGATTGGTCTGCTCAAAGTCATTCGCTTCGGTTGGAGCGAGCAGAAGCTGGCCGAAAACGCGCAGCGGATTTCGGAAGTGGGCACCGAGCTGCATAAGCGTTTGTGCGATTTCGTCGACTCTTACGCGACGGTGGGCAAGCACATCGATAAAGCGAAAGAAGAATACGACAAAGGTCGTTCCAGATTGGAATCGCGAGTGTTGGTTCAGGCGCGTAAGTTCGAGGCCTTGGGCGCGAAGTCGGCCAAGACTTTGCTGGACGCGCCGGGTGAGAGCGTTTGATCAATCTTCTTGGATACCGTCGACGTCCCAAATCCAGTCTTCGTGGTCTGAATTTTCGTCGGTATTCTGATAGCGGTTCTCGCTGCCGTCGGCGACATCGGGTTCGCCGCTCGGATCGCCAAGCAGGCTTCCGCACGGCGAGTTTTTAGCGCCGACGTGGTCTGCCGAAGTGGCTAGGGGCGCGGCGATGGTCAGAATCGTGAAAAACAGAATTCTTTGAAGCATCCGCATGCTTTAGACGTTAAGCCGCATGTCGTCAAACGACTCAAGTCGAACTCGTCGACAGATTTGAAAATTTTGCCGGTTCGGTGACGAATTTTGTTATTAAGTCGCGCTTAAATCATCGTGGGCGGCCCATGGATTGCCTTAGAGCGGCCGCATGGGACTGACGTTGAAATTCACATTATTGATGGTGGCGAGTTCGGCTCTGGCGTTCACCGCCGGTTCGTGGCTGGCGCTAATTCCGTAACTCTTGCTCGAGCTCGAGCTCGAGCGGGAGACCGCGGTTCCATGTAAAAGTACTTGTCGTCCCAGCCCGAGCGATTTCTTGAAACGAATAAACGCCCTGGCGACGCCCGTGTTTGACCACTCCCATTCGTAACAGAGTAGACGAAACACATGATTCACGTTTACATGGTCGAACAGAAACCAAGGATGCACAAGTGACAGCCGACCGCCGCGCCGTCTTTCTGACCGTCGTGATTTCCGCCCTGGGTTACTTCGTCGATATCTACGATTTGCTGTTGTTCGGGATCGTGCGCGTGCCGTCGCTACGCGCGCTCGGCGTTCCCGAAGACCAGTTGCTCGATGTGGGCTTGAGACTTTTGAATTTTCAAATGGCGGGGATGCTGCTCGGTGGAGTGATCTGGGGCGTGCTCGGCGATTTGCGCGGCCGCAAGAGCGTTTTGTTCGGCTCGATCTTGATGTATTCGCTGGCCAATATCGGCAATGCCTTCGTGCCGAACGCCCAGGTGTACGCGTGGCTGCGCTTCATCGCGGGCGTCGGTTTGGCCGGGGAACTGGGCGCGGCGATCACTTTGGTTTCGGAAGTGATGAGTAAAGAGATGCGCGGCTACGGCACCAC
The DNA here is from genome assembly GCA_036822295.1 of Bdellovibrionales bacterium. Lineage (GTDB taxonomy): Bacteria > Bdellovibrionota > Bdellovibrionia > Bdellovibrionales > UBA1609 > JALHOQ01. Next base: position 7,895 of record DAISHW010000010.1, read on the forward strand.
GGCCGTCGCCAGCGTCGGTATTTTGGGCGCGGTGCTCGCGTCGGCGATCGGTGACCACTTCGATTGGAAGATCGCTTACCTGGTCGGCGGAGGAATGGGGCTCGCGTTGTTGGTGCTGCGCGCCGGCCTGCTCGAATCGGGCATGTTCCATGCGATGCATGCGCGTTCGGTGGCGCGCGGGAAGTTCTATCAGCTGTTCACCAGGCGCGTGACCTTCACGCGTTACCTTTGCTGCATCCTGATCGGAGTGCCGATTTGGTTCGTGATCGGGATTTTAATCACGTTCGCGCCGGAACTCGCGCGTGAACTCGGCGTCACGGGCGCGATCACCGGCAGCAAAAGCATCATGTGGGCCTATGCGGGGTTGTCGCTCGGCGATTTGGCGTCGGGTTTGTTGAGTCAGAAGCTTCGCAGCCGTCGTAAAGCGGTGTTCTTGTTCATGACGTTCACGCTGGCGCTGATTTTCGCTTACGTTTATCAAAGCGGTTGGAGCGTGACGGAATTCTATACGCTTTGTTTTGCGCTCGGTTTCGGCGTCGGTTACTGGGCCGTGTTCGTCACGATCGGCGCGGAGCAATTCGGAACCAATATCCGCGCGACGGTGGCGACCACGGTCCCGAATTTTGTGCGGGGCTCGGTCGTGCCGGTGACTTTGAGTTTTCAGGCGCTGCGTCCCGAGTTCGGCATGGTGAACGCCGCGCTCACGGTGGGCGTCGCGGTGATGGCCGTCGCTTACGGCGCGCTCTATTTCTTACGCGAGACGTACGGGAAAGATCTCGACTATTTCGAGACCCTTTAGAAGGGTTTGAAGATTCCCAAGTAGGCGGCCAGGGTGCCAAGGGCTATCCACCCTCCCACGAGCGGAAATCCCAAGCCGGCTTTGCGTTCGGCAGGGTACATGCTGACGCCGAGCAAGAACCAGATGCCTAATTTGGCGATGGTGCAATTCGGAAGCCCTGGCACCAATCCGAGACGGGCGAGCATCCCGAATCCGCTCACGAGCAGAAGCAGGACCCCCACGCCGTGGATGATCGCCAGGATCACGTCGGTGCGGCGCTTGGTGGGGTGGCCTTGGAGTTTCACGCCCCACAGGGCGCAGAGCCCGCAGAACAGCATCAGAAGCCCTAGGATATGTATCCAGCGATAGAATTCGAGTGACATGGCAGGGACCCTACCAAAGCATTTGGCAGTGTCAAATCGTTATGGGGTAATGACGAAATGGCGGGGCGCGCAGGCGGTGCGGCCTTTGCAGTTCATGAAGAGGTCAGGGGGCCAGAGTGAAACTGTATCAAATCGGGACGATTTGCATTTTGGGCGGGCTCATGATCTTGGCGTTTCAAAACTGCGGGGGTACGCAAATAGATGCGGCGAAGGCGCCCGGCGCGAGTGAAAAAGTCGAAGCCGAAAAGGAGCTCTCGTCCCTGCGCGAGTTGATCGAATCGTTGAGCGCGAGCGATTTAAGTTGCGCGTCGGATGCCGATTGCGAGGTGCACGGCATCGGCTCCCGTCCGTGCGGCGGCTCAAGTTCGGCCGTATTGGTTTCGCATCTGAACGCGGAGCTGGAGCAGATTGAGGTTTTGTCGCTCGAATATGAGCGCAAGCAACTCGAGTACAACCGTTCGAACCAAATCGCCGGTACCTGCGAATTTCCGATCGTGCCCGCCGCCGCGTGCGTGCGGAACGTCTGTCAGCTTTCGGGCGCCGGCATCTAAATTCGGGCGCCGGTGAGCCGCTCGATCAGAGCGCCGCGATCCACTTTCTGATTCGAATTGTAGGGCAGCTCCGTCACGACGTGAAAATCGCTCGGGATCATGTAGTAAGGCAGGTCTTGGCCGAGCGTCGCTTTGATTTCGCGGAGCAGCCGCTCGCCTTCGACGCCTTTTTGCGGTTTCAAAAAACAAACGAGTTTCTTCACGTCGCCGCCCGCGCGCAGGGCGACCGTGGCGGCGGCCTCGACGCGCGCGTCTTTCAAGATCTGCGTGTCGATCTCATCGAGCTCGATGCGGTAGCCATGCAGTTTGATTTGATTGTCCATGCGGGCTTTGTAGAAAACCATTCCGTCTTGCACGAAACCCAGATCGCCCGTGCGGTAGCCGCGCGTGCCGTCGGCTTCGGTGAAGAAACGCGTCTCGTTCAAATCGGGGCGGTTCAAGTAGCCGGGGGAAACGTTCGGGCCCAGGATCAACAGCTCGCCTTCGTCTTTGCCGTTCGCGGCGGTCGTTCTCATGACCGTGCCGGGCTTCACGAACCCGATGGGCGTGGTTTGATATTTGTCGAGCAAGCCCGCGTTGACCTGGACGAGCGTGAGAATCACGGTCGCCTCGGTCGGGCCATAGGCGTTCCAGATTCTCGCTTCGGGAAATTTACGCCACACGCGTTGCGCGAGCGCCGCGTGCACGACCTCTCCGGCCAAGTAGAAATCTTTGAGCGCGGGCAAATCTTTGGCGCTGAAGGTCGCGCAGGTCAGCGCCAATGAAAGCGCGCTCGGGGTGGATGACCAAACGGTGGGATTCGCGTCCGCGATCAAAAACGGCTTTTCCGACTTTAACTCGTCCGCGCCCTGCAACACCAAAGTGCCGCCGTGATGAAGCGCCGCCGCCGTGTCGAAGAACGAAACGTCGAACCCGAAAGAGCATTGATTAAGTACGATATCGTCGGATGAAAAACCGAAATCTTCCGAAGCCAGCCAGGTCACCAAGTCCGCGGCGTTCCGGTACGTGATCTGCACGCCTTTGGGCTCGCCCGTGCTGCCCGAAGTGAAAATGATGTAAGCCAGATCCTGAACGCGCGGGAAGGATCCCGCGCCGTTGTCGCGCAGATCATTCGCCGTTCCGCTCTCGGCCCGGAACAGCACGGTCGCGCCAGAGAGTTCCGCGATTCGCTTCAAGCGGCCCTCGGGCATCATCGCGTCGACCGGAATGTACGGCAGACCGAGTTCGAAGCAGGCGAGCAAGCCGGCGACCATGCCGCATTCTTTGCGGCCGTTTAAGATCACCGGCGTGCCGGGCTTAAAGCGTTAGAGTTCGCGCTGAGCGGGTCGCACCTGCCCCAGGAGCTGAGCCCAAGTCCAACGTTCGTCGCGGCCGATCAGGGCGGGCTTTTCCCCGCCGATAGAAGTTTCGACGAACTGTCTTTTGATGAAATCGAAACGCATCAGTGCTTCTCCCACATCTGCTGGCAGAAAATGAACAGCGCCAGGCAAGCGGCATGCAACATCACGAAACGGCTCAACCAGACGAACGCCGGCGACAGGAACCGGATGCCTTTTTGCTTGGCGCGATAGACGAAAATATTGTGGACGACCGAGTAGGCGCCGAACAGCGCGCCGCTGATCAGAAAATGTTTCTGCGTGCCGTTCCAAAGGCCCATCAAGAAGAACGTCGAGAAGAGCGCCAGGTTCTGGCGGAGCAAGGGGTAAGGCGCGAGCGCTTTGCGCTTGCTCAGCAAAAGATAAAGAGGTTTGAAGAAATAGTCGCGCAGCCATTCCCCAAGGGTGATGTGGAACCGCCGCCAGAAATCTTGCGGGTTTTGCGCAAGATACGGACGGTCGAAGTTCAGGGGCAAACTCACGCCGAGCAAGAGCGAGAATCCGATCGCGAGCGCCGAGTAACCGGCGAAATCCAAATACAGGTAGAGCGGGTAGCTGTAAAACCCGATGATCCCCTGGCGAAAATTTTCGATCGAGGTCGGCAATACGTAGCGGCGCAGAGCCTCGGCCAGCACGAACTTCTGCGCCAGGCCCAGCAGCAGAAACTGATAAGCGAGTTTCAGCGATGGAACGCGCGGGGCGGTGAAAGAATCCTTAAGCGCTTGGCGAAAGCGCGGCCAACGGTCGATAGGTCCGGCCAGTAGCGATGGAAAGTAAAAAATAAAAATCA
>DAISHW010000010.1:11782-18646 GCA_036822295.1 Bdellovibrionales bacterium
GGTTCCATCGCCAAATGAAAGGCCCGGAACGTGGCGTAGCTCAGGCCCCAGAATTGAATCTCTTTGGCGGAATGCTTGAGGAACATGGGCAGAAGCAAAAGCAAGAGGTAAGCCCAAGTGGGACCGGGATATTTCTCTTTGGTTTTCAGGATCGCGAACGACCAGAAGGCATAGAAGAAAGCCTGCACCGGGTGGCTGAAGAAAAACAGCAGGTAGACGAAATTGAAGAGCCACAACGCTCCCGTCCAAAGGCTTTCGCTCTTGAAAAGCCCGCGCGCGGCGCTCATCAGGAGCGCCGCCGGGATCATGACGATGAAGAACTCGTAACTCGAATAGGGGATCCAGCGTAAGAAAGAAAATTCCCACGCCCCGGGAACGAACAACAAGCCTGCGGTCATCAGCGCCGGTACGAAGAAGAGCATCAGAACTCCTGGTACACGAACGGCGCGTTCGAATTCAAGTTGGGATGCAGCCCGTGCATCCAGGCCAGACCGAGCGCGAGCAGAAAATAGAGCGCGAAGCGCTGCCAGGCGTTCAAATTCAGTTTGAGGTGAGCCATCGGCACAACTCCTGACTGATCATAAGCCAACCGTAATCGCTGAAATGAGCGCGATCACTCAGCCATTTCAGGTCGTAGGGTTCGGGGAAAGCCGTGTACCAGCTGTGGCCGTCGGCTTTGAGCCGTTCTTCGACGCGCGCAAAAAGCGCGTCGTAGGATTCAAGGCCGGAATACAAACGCCGATGCACGGGCTGCATGATGAAATGCGCGCGGACGCCGCGTTCTTTCAAATAGCTCGACAGCGCGAAAAGATCGCCGACTTCGCGTTCCCAGGGATCGAGCTTGGAAGCGGGCGCGGGCGGCGGCCTGCGGTTGAGTTCCGCGGCCACGGCGTCGGTGACCCCGAAGCCGTTTTTGGCGATCTGCGCGTCCATCTTGCCGCGCTCGAGTTTTTCGTCGGCCTTGAAGTCGGCGCGGCCGGTGGGGATGGGTGCGAGGGTGACGGGCGCGAATTCCCGTTCCGGGGCGCGTCCCCACATCGGCTCGTCGGCATACGTGAACGGGAAACTCCACAGCGCCCAGTAGGGCCATAGCCCGGTGATCTCGTCGCGACGCTCGCGCACTTGCCGCCCGATGACCCGGCGGGTTTCTTTGTGAAGATGGGGATCCGCGCCCAAGCGAATCAGCTCGGCCTCGTCCGCGGCGTTCAAAAAGCGATTGGTCGATGTGCCGCGCTGACTGAACCAGCCCGGCGAGAGCACGATGGCGATCTTCGAGCGTTCCGACAAAGCCTGGCGCGTGCGCTCCAGAGTCAGCAGCATACCGAGCGATTGAAAGCCGGCGCGCCCCGCGGCCAGCACGCGCCGCTGACACAGTCGCGGAACATAGCGATAGCTCACGGTCGAAGCGGGTGACGTGAGTTCAGAGGAGCCCAGCAAAAGCAGATCGCCTTCGCGCAAGGCGTGCGCGGCCAATGCGTCGTATTCGTATTTTTCGAGCAGGGGCTCAGGTACATAAGCGCCGGCCTCGAAGACGAAGGTTTCGCTGGCGGCGGGCTTTTGATTTTGATTGAGATAAGCCAAGAAGAAACAAGCGCAAAGAGTGGCGATGAGAATCAACGCGAGCTCTTTCAGGATTTTCACTTCAGCCTTTCGGCCACTTCCCGCGCGATCTGTTCGACGGTGTTGAAGCGTTCTTCGTTCACCTGTTGAAGGTCGAACCCGACGCCGAATTTTTCCTCGAGCTGAACGATCAAATCGACCACGCCGATGGAGTCGAGCAGTTGCGTGCTGAGCAACGCCTGGGCGCGGTCCACGTGACGGAACGTGATCTTCTGCACGATATCTTGAATCTGCGGCTCGATTTCCAAGGATGTCATTTACCGCCATTTATAGGAGGGGGGCGGGGGCGTGTCAACATGCGCGCCGGGCCTGGGCCCGGCGGCAGGACGAAAAGCTCAGTGAGTGGCCGGTCAGAACGTCAGGACCGGTTTTCGGGCGGAGTTCGGGGGCGGGATTCAGAGCGGGGCGATCGGCCCGGCTTCGGGAAGAACATGTACGAACGCGCCTGATAGGCGCGGTATTCATTGGCCAGCGGACTCCGTAAGAATTTGGCTTCTTCAAAGCGCGCGGCTTTGTAATAGCAAATCGCTAGCCCGGTCGTGAGAGCCAGGGTCGGCCAATCCCCCATGGTCGCGCCCACGGCAAGATAGTTCAAAACGTAAATGGTGTAGAACGGGTGGCGAATGCGGCCGTAAAGGCCTTGTTGCACCAAGCGCTGCGGCTGATCTTTGCTCATGACGACGGTAAATCCGCCGCGTTTGACGATGCCGGCGTGAAGCCAGAAGACGGCGAAGCAGAACGCGCCGACCGCGGTTCCCGCGATGTAAAGCCAGGTTTCCCGTTCCGAGAGCCAAATCGCGCGGAGTCCGAAGCCCCATACCAACACCGAGCCCAATTGCAAAATGCGGTAGGCCAGATTCATGCGCTCGCCGTGGTTCTTGAAAACGCCGATGACGGACCAGAGATAAGTGGCGAAGCAGATGAAAGTCGTGGCGAAGAAAACGTATTTCATGCGAAAGACCTCACCCAATTGAACCGTGAACGTGCCGGGTAGCCAATAGCTTCGAATACGCGCTCGACAAAGGTAGGGTTTGCGTCCGTCCCGACTCATCCCCAGTCGCGATGTGTCGATACGAATAGTGATGAAGTACATCGAGCGTGTGCTCTTATTTCTATTTCCCATGATGTCCTTGAAAAGGACCAAGTGGGAGAAGATCTGGCGCCAGCAGGAGAAAGAGGAATTCCTGACGGGAATCCGCATTTTCTTCGGGCTGGCGGCCGTGATCTACGCGCTTCATTACTTCACCGTCGATCGGGCCGAGGGTTTGGCGCCTTCCACTTTGTGGATGACCTATCGATTCACGATGACCGGAATCGGTTTGCTGTGTTTGGGTTTCTACATGCAGCCGCGACTCTATGGCTGGCGCTACTATAAAATTCCGGCGATTCTGGCCTGCGCGATTTACTGCTACTTTCAGACCAAAACCATCGTTTGGTATCCGAAGGTGCCGTACCTATACTCGTTCGCGTTCATTTTGATCAGCGCGACGATGCTGCGGATGACGGCGTTCAACACCCTGGTTTACGGCGCGTGCATCTCGGTATTGATTCATCCGGTGTTGATCCAGGCCGGTCAGTCGTCGGGAATGATGTTCAGCGCTTCCGTCGTCACGATGCTTTTCTTGGTCTTCATCAAATCGAAATCGGTTTCTGAACTGAAACTTTTCATCTCGAACCAAATCAACTTGGACTCCCAGAAAAAGATCATCGAGATCAACATGGAGTTCACGAACCAAATCAAGTCGTTTCTGCCCAACGAAATCTCGAAGCGTTTGATGTATTACATGCAGGACCAGCGCATGAGCGTGTTGCAAGCCATCGACGAGGTTTTGCGCGCGCGCCAGGCGAAGATCGCGTGCATGTTCAGCGATGTCCGCGGGTTCACCAAAGCTTCGAACGACCTGGACGGCTTCGTACAGAAGGCGCTGCTTCCGAACGTGCGGGCCTCGACCATCGCGACCGAACGCTTCGGCGGAATCTCGCGCAAGATCGGCGATCTGCTGTTCACGTACTTTGATTCGTCGAAATTCGACGACAATATCCGCAACGTGATTCGCGCGGCGGTCGAGGTTTCGAACATCAACAACGAGATGAATCAGCAGCTGCCGGAAAACTTGCGCATCAAACGTTACATACTGCTTTCTGCCGGGGACGCGGTCGTGGGAAATCTGAGCGGCTATGATTCGACTATCGAGATCACCGCGATCGGCGCGCCGGTCAACGTTTTGAGTCGTATCGACGAACTCACGAAAAATCCGGCTTTGAAGCAGTGTCTGGACGAGGGCGACATCATTTTCACGCCCTCGATGATAGAGGACGTCAAGCGATGCTTCCCGGGCATTCGTTTCTCTGTCTTGTCGATACTGGCGCTCGACCTGAAGGTGCGCGATTTTCCGGAGATCTCTGAACTTTACCTGCTCCCGATAACTAAACGTAATCATCAAATCATCTTTGACGGCGGCGAACCCGCCGGCAGCGACCAAGAGGCAGCCGCATGAACTCGACGCGCAAGTTCGACGACAAGGACCAAAGCACGATCCACGGCACGATCCGTCCCGCCGACGTTCGTGAGCATGACAGCATTACGGCCGAGGTCATAAGCGTCGACCCGAAAATACGTTTCAAGAAAACGATGCGCGTGTGGCGCATGAGCCCGCTTGGCGTCGAGATTCTTTGTAACGACGCGGACCTGTTGCCCAAAGGACTTTCGGTCGACATCGAGTTGAAGGTCGGTTTTCAATCGACCACGCTTTCAGGCCTGGTGGTCGACGACGTCGTCCAAGAAGCCGGACGGCATTTGCTGCACATTCGTTTGGTGCCCAGGATCAAAGAGCGAGTCGAATCGATGGAGCGTCGCAAAAGCGCGCGTTGGATTTGTTCAGAGGACTTTTATCCGACCGCCGTCGCTTCGAATCCCGCGCTGTTCAACGACTTCATATATTTCCGCGTGCGTGATCTTTCGTTCGGCGGCTTGCAGTTGCAGACCAGCCTGCGCAACAAGTTCATCGTGCCGGGGATGATTTTCGAGTGCATCGTGAACTTTCCGATGGTCAGCCAGGTTAAAATGAAGATTCAAATCAAAGCGGTGCGCGTGGATCTGCAGTACGGCAAAGAGGTTCTTTCGATGGGCGCGACGTTCGACACGAACGACAAGCATATCGTGCAGACGGTCGGTCAGTACCTGATGCAGTTCAGCTCGGTGTCGAGCTTGAGGGAGCTGCGCAAAGACGGTCTGATCGTCGACAGCGTCGCCGAAGCCATTCAGTTCTGTTACGTGCGCACGAAAGAGGAGTATGAACAGGTGCTGGAATTGCGCCGTGAAGCTTACGTGGAGGCCGGTAAGATCGTCGAGTCGAAGACCGCCTTCGATATGGCGGACGAGCTCGATTCGCGCGCGCGTATCGTGATCGGCAAGTATAAGGGCAAGATCGTGGCCTCGGCGCGTTTGATCTTCAATCGCTTCGAAGACCAGATGGAACAAGAGAAGTTCGTGAGGTGGCCCATGGAACTCCCGCGCCGGGACGAGATGGTCGAGATCACGCGCATGTGCACGCGGCCCGATTTCCGCAAGAGCGATTTGCTGACGTCGATGCTGCGCTTTATCGCGATCACGGTCGTGCAGTCGAAGCGCTGCTGGATCGTGATTTGCGCGACCGATGAGATGGTTCCGCTTTACGCCAAAATCGGTTTCCATAAGGTGGGTTTGGACTACCCCCATGTGGCCTTGAACAATAAGATCCATCACGTGATGCTGGCCAACGTGCCGGACGCGATGGAAGGCAAGACGGTCGGCCCGGTGGTTTGGAACTTGGTTTGGTCGGAAGTGAGCTCTTACTTGGAGCAATACGGATTGATTCAGCCCGAGCCGTTGACGAACGTGCGTCTGGCGATCTACCGCATGCTGCGTCCGTTCGCGAAGTTCGCGTACTATCTGAGCAAACGTCGCGCGATCACCAAAGCGATGAATCCGAAGCGCGACCAGATCGCGGCTCCGGCGACAAAGCCGGTTCCCCCTCGCGACCGTCCGTCGGAAAAGCAGTCCGACCAGGCCGGCGCGTAACGCAAGGCTTCGCCTCGGCGACGAAGCTTTGCGTCATCAAGGGCCCCAGAGGCCCTGTATTTGACAACAGACAAGGCCTTCTTTAACTATGTGGATTCCCAAACCACTGTTCAGGCGTAGCTCAGTTGGTAGAGCAAGCGGCTGTTAACCGCTTGGTCGGGGGTTCGAGTCCCTCCGCCTGAGCCAATTTCGTATTGGTCTTGATAAATCCGTAAATTCAGAAACTTAGCAAGTCGGACGAAGAACACGCGTCCGATTTGCTACCATTTGCTAACAGTGACTCTCAATAGGCGTCTCGTAATCATCGCCGAACAGGTGAGCCAACTTTTGATCCATGGCACTTTGAGTTTCACGCACCCTCTCGTCACGAGACCTTCGCGTATCACTAACGTATTAAAAACTCCGACAAATTAAACCCTAGACCCGTCATAGCAATTAACTTCTACGATGCGTTTGGGTGATTTTAGGTAGTGATATAACACCCCAAGTTGAATACTACAAGCGTAGTTGACAAAAACTACTGATGTAGTAAATATCTGGGTATGGCGAATAAACTTGCGGACGTCGGTCCATTAGAATTGAAAGTATTGGGAGTTTTGAACACCGAGGCGAATATTTCCGTCTCAGATATTCAGGCGATTCTTAAAAAGCAGGGTCACGACCTCGCTTATACAACGGTTATGACGGTTCTCGTTCGTCTGTTCAATAAAGACCTAGTTGTTAGGGAAAAAGAAGGTCGCCAGTTCTTGTACTCGCCAGCTAAGAAAAATTCTTCTCCACTTAAAATTTTTGAGCGAATGAAGACCTCGCTATTCGGAAACGAAAAGCTGCGTCCCATTCTTGGGTTATTGGAAGCTGATGATGGATTGTCGCGTGAAGAATTAGAAGAGCTTAAACGTGCTGTTGAGGTTCGTCTTAAAAAGGAAAATAAAAAATGACTTTTATTTTCTTCAACCTTCTAGTGAACTCCATCTTGTCCCTAGCGATTGGGCTGATGCTGGTTTATTTTTTCATCTGGTTCTTTCGCGTAGAAACTGGACGCTGGAAGGTTTTTCTTCTCTCGCTACTCTTAAAGCTAAAAGAGATTCCCGGGCCTCGCCCATCGCTTAGTTGAAATTTGAAGGTTGAGTGGCACGGCTGTCCGGCAAATTCCATTTTAGCTACCTCGATGGCAACTGCGTCCA
>DAISHW010000011.1:0-13829 GCA_036822295.1 Bdellovibrionales bacterium
CCTGCCGCCCACGGGCTTTTACGGCTTTTGCCCGACGGCCGCGGGGCGCCCCGATCGCTCGCGCCCGCGCCCCTGCATCACCGAAAAATACGTGCAGCACGTGCACCGGGCGCTCCTGGACGTCACCGATTGCTTCGGCTACGACTCGCGCCTGGCGTTTTCGACCTTCAATCTCGAATCGGCGCTGCATCTGACCGCCGTGGGCCGCGCGACGGACGTGGGCGTCGGTCAACTGACTTCGGTGGCGATCGACGAAGTGAACTTGAACGCGATCGACCGCGCGATCCGCCAGACGCGCGCCAGCGCCAAGCCCTCTTGCCAACGCTTGCTGCCCTTCCTGACCCGTCATGAATCCGGAATCCAAGAGCGCTGCGGATTCATGAACGTGCCCGAGAACCCATTCCGCAACATCGCTTACTCGGTGTTGCTGCTGCAGCAAATTCGCCGCTCGGTCGACAACTTCTGGGGCCGCCGCGGGATTCAACTTCCCGCCGACATCGACACCGAGCGCTTGAAGGTCCTGATCACGATGCTGGCCTACAACGCGGGCCCCGCGGGCCTGGTCTCGACTCTGGACGCGTATGTTCGTCAGATGGGGTCGATGATCGCGCCCCGCCATTTCAATTTCCAGAGTCCGGATCCGGACAGCTTCATCGCGTACCTGGCGACCCACTTCCCTTCGAGCGACCAAGCGGTGCGCGCGCGCGTGTCTAAATATATGGGACATGTGATCGCGGCCTCTCGCCGGGCCGACACCATGGCCGCGGTCGGCGGCGCTTGCATTCACCCGACTTACTTTCCGCCCACGCCGCCTTCGCCGCCTCCCGCGCCCGTTCCGGCCCCGAGCGCCTTAAAGGCCCGCGCGCTGGTCGTCAGGTCGGCGCTGGCTTTGGCCAAAGGCATGAGCTGCCACGATTTCAAGTTTCAGTTCCTGGCGAAGGACATGAACGAGACCTCGCTGCCGACAGAGCTCAAACGACTCTACAACCGTTCATGCGGCGTACAGCTGTAAAGCGGATCGACGCCGCCCAATCTTGCGCACAGGGCGTTCAGCGTTTCGACAAGACGACCCTGGTAATCCGCATCCGACCTTGGCCCTGCCTTTGCTTTAGTTAACGGCAACCCCATACCCCCAAGACCCCCGAAAAGCCCTGGTTCCCCCACCAGGGCTTTTTACTTTTCAGGGCCTTTGGTCCAGAACTGCATGCACCCCCGCAAATAAGACTCATGCTTCAAAATGAGACGCCGAAGAGTTCCATAGGTACAAATCCCTCGGAGAGCATGATGCACTCCGCGGACATCAGGGACTGATGTCTGAATCTTCAAGGAGGAGGAACATGGGGTTACGGATTAACACGAATACTGCTTCTCTTAATGCCCAGAGGAATCTGATGGGCACGAAGCTCGGTTTGGATAAGAGCCTGGAGCGCTTGAGCTCCGGTTATCGTATCAACCGTGCCGGTGACGACGCCGCCGGTCTCGCGATCAGCGAGAACTTAAGAGCACAGATCCGGGGCTTGAAACAAGCCTCGCGCAACGCCCAAGACGGGGTCAGCCTCGTGCAGGTTGCTGAAGGCAGCTTGAACGAAATCAGCTCCATCTTGATCCGCCTACGCGAACTCAGCGTACAAGCCGCTTCGGACACGATCGGCCCGGTGGAACGTCAGTTCCTGAACGTCGAATACGATCAGCTCGTCAGCGAGATCGATCGTATCGCGGACGGAACCGAGTTCAACGGTACGCAATTGCTGAGCGGAACCGGCTCGATCCTCGATTTCCAAGTGGGAACGCGGAACGATCCGAATATCGACAGATTGTCATTTGACGCTTCGAAGGCGGACGCGAACAGCGCGGCCCTTGGCGTGAACTTGACCTCGGTCGCGGACAAGGCTTCTGCACAGAACACCTTGTCGGCCATCGATCAAGCGATCGTCTCGGTCTCCGCTATGCGCGCCGACTTCGGTGCCGTGCAAAACCGTTTACAATCCACCATCAGCAACTTAGCTGTCAGCGTGGAAAACCTCTCCTCTGCGAACAGCCGTATCCGTGATGTGGATGTCGCCGAAGAGACCGCCGAGTTAACCCGCAACAACATCTTGTTGTCCGCAGGTACGAGCGTCCTCGCGCAAGCGAATCAGACCGCTCAAACGGCATTGAGCCTCTTGAATCGTACGTTCCAAGGCTAATCTGACGATTAGCCCTTGGGCGCCACTGGTTCATGGTCTTTAGCTCACTAAGGGCCTGCCATGGATGGCAGGTTCCGACCCGGTGACTTCAGTCACGACTGTATTCGATTTTAGTTTCCTGCGAATTGGAGGGTGGCGTTAACCGCGCCACCCCTCCCTTTATAGCGCGCGAGGCCTTGCCCGCCGCGATTTCCCGGTTTCATATACCTCTACCCCAAGGAGGTAAGCGATGTTGAAAACCGGAGACAAAGCCCCCGATTTTTCTTTGCAAAACCAAGACGGCAAAACCAAGACGCTCGGCGACTACGCCGGCAAATGGTTGGCGCTTTATATTTACCCGAAAGACGACACCCCCGGTTGCACGATTCAAGGCAAATCGTTCACCGCCACGAAGGCCGAGTTCGATCGCCTGGGCGTGAACATCGTGGGCCTGAGCGCCGACGACGTGAAATCGCATAAGGATTTCTGCACCAAGTATTCGTTCACGATCGATCTGCTGAGCGACGTCCAGGGACGCCTGCTGAACGCCTTGGGCGTCGGCCAGAGCGAATACAAAGGCACGATGTACTGGGACCGCACGACGTTTCTGATCGACCCGGACGGAAAAATTAAAAAAGTTTACGAGAAGGTCGATCCGCAAGGCCACGAAGAATTGCTGCTCAAGGATCTGAAAGAGATTCAGCGCACCGCACGCTAAGGGGTGCCCGACTTCAACGCAGCCACAGCAGATTGCTGGGACAGGTCTCGCAGAGTTGAGTGTGGCAGCAGATGACCCGGATCACGCCGCCGCTCAAGACGCTGTTGAAGTTCGCGAAGTCATCGCCGTTGAACACCTCCGCTTCGCGGTTCCAAAATTTGGCGAAGGAGCGGGCGTCGTAGACTCCCCCGCTCTCGGCCATCCACTTCATGTGTAAAGCGCGAGCTGCGGACCAGTCCCAGTTTTCCCATTTGCGGGCGGCGAACATCTTGACCGCCGATTCGTACGGCAACATGGCATCTTCGAATACGGCGTCGCCGTTCAAGCGGTCGATCATGAAGACGGCCACGCGCTTCCAGTCGCGCTCCAAGCGCTCGCCCGGCAAAGCCCCGCTGACCAGAGCGATCTGATCCTCTTTCCACTGGCGGATCGCCTTGACGTACAGATCGCGAATCGCATTCAAATAAAGCTGCCGCAGCTCCGGTTCATCGAGCTGCTCAATCCGATATTGCAGGCCCCGCGCGCGCAATAGGCGATCCATGCGCTCTTCAGGGAAAACCTTTTCGCGGCGGACCTTCGCCTCTTCTAACTTCAACGAAAGATAAAGATCTTCAGGAGTGCTGGCCAGCGACGCAAGGCCCGGGCGGATCTCGTCGAGCTCCGCACGCAGCTTCTGCATTCCCGGAGCGACCAACGCCAACTCGCAAGCGAGCGCGCCACCACCCGATGCGAACACGCATAACGCCATTAGCCAAATTCGAACCGTGAAAATCCCCATGAACGCACGGTTTCCGACGGCCGAACGGCGAGGTCAACTCGACCATCAACCTGCAACCGAAGTGAAAACCACTCGACGACCGGCCAGAATTCTCAAATTGCGATCGCGGCGTCTCATTTTGTAGGCAAATTCTGCCGAATCGAACACTAGAAGGAAAGACGGATCTTTCCTCGAAGCTATCCACGGTTGGAAGTTCTACAGAACACTCATCCATGGAACTCCGAGAGAGTTCGAATTTCCTGAGAAACATTTTTAATAAACCTGGGCGCAAGACGCGCCTTGAGACCAATTTGGATGGTCAGCATCACGGAGGATGGAAGAATGCACGGAGGATAAGGTATGGGTCTCAGGATTTCTACCAACGTTGCGTCGTTGAACGCGCAGAAGAGCCTGCGCAACACGCAAAATGGTATGGAACGTTCGCTCGCCCGATTGAGTTCTGGTTACAGAATCAATCAGGCCGCGGACGACGCCGCTGGTCTGGCGATCAGCGAAAACTTGCGGGGTAACATCCGCGGTTTAAAACAAGCCTCGCGCAACTCCGAAGACGGGGTTTCGCTGGTTCAAGTCGCCGAGGGCGGTTTGAACGAAATTTCCAATATGTTGATTCGTCTGCGTGAACTCGGTGTTCAAGCGGCGAGCGACACGATTGGTGAGACCGAGAGAAAATTTCTCGACGTCGAATATCAACAGTTGAAGTCTGAAATTCAGCGTATCGCTGAAGTGACGGAGTTCAACGGTCGCGATCTCTTAAACGGAACGGGCGGCATCATCGACATCCAAGTCGGCGTGCACAACGATCCCTTCAAAGATCGCATCAGCTTCAACTCGTCGGCTGCAAACTCGACGCTGGAATCTTTGGCCCTGACGGCGGAAAGCCTGGCGACCAAAGAGCAAGCGCAATCGAGCTTGTCGACGGTTGATTCGGCGATGACTTCGGTGAACGCGATGCGCGCGAACTTCGGAGCCATGCAGAACCGACTCAACAGCACGATCGCCAACTTGGGC
Source organism: Bdellovibrionales bacterium (assembly GCA_036822295.1). Lineage (GTDB taxonomy): Bacteria > Bdellovibrionota > Bdellovibrionia > Bdellovibrionales > UBA1609 > JALHOQ01. Next base: position 4,670 of record DAISHW010000011.1, read on the forward strand.
ATCGCGCACGAGAACCTGTCGGCCGCGAATTCACGGATTCGTGACACCGATGTGGCGTCTGAGACCGCGGAACTGACCCGTAACTCGATCCTGATGCAAGCTGGTGTGTCCGTCCTTGGACAAGCGAACCAGGCGCAACAGATCGCGCTGAAGCTCTTAAGCTAATAGTCCTGCGATAGAAGGCCCCGGTCGAAAGACCGGGGTTTTGTTTTTCCGGTCTCGCGAGAGCCGCGAAAATCGATCATCCTACATATATGAAAACATCCATCTGCGCGGCGCTGGTGTCGCTGTTTCTATCCCATGCCTTTGCGGAAACCATCGGTTTGAGTCCGCGCGATCCGCGCGCGAACGACCCCTATCGCGACCGCGGCTACAGCCAAGACGCTTGGACTCGCGACAATTTTCCGGACGCCTCCAAACGCTGGAACTTTTTTGAAAAAGGAATCAAATCCACCGGGAGCGTCGGGACCGTGACTTTGAACGGACAGAAGTTCAAGGGTTTCAACAAATCCGAAGTGGGCGTCGCGCAGTGGATCTGCGCGCGCTCGAACCTGAAACCTTCGTTCTGTTCGGCATGGCCTAAGATCGACAAACTGATCGACGCCGCCGCCCAAAACACCGGCTACCCGTCGTCCCTGCTAAAATGTCTTTATTTACAGGAATCCGGCTACAAGACCCAAGCCCGTTCGCACGCCGGTGCGTCGGGCCTTGGCCAATTCATGCCCGCCACCGCGCGCGACCTGGATCGCGCGGTCGATTACAACTCGCGTTTGAAGGGCATGCTCAAAGGCTATCAGGAAGACATCGGCCCGAACTCGGATTTCAACTCCAAAGCGATGCGCGGTCACGGCGGCATGAGCACGATCGACACGCAGATCATCGCGACTCCCCTTTATTTCCGTCACTACAACCAAACCACCGAGGACGATTGGGCCAACATCTTGAGCAAGGATTCCTCGCAGTATGAAGCGTACGTCGCCTACCAACTCGCGAGTTACAACGCCGGCCCCGGCAGCCGCGGCGTCCGGCAGATCCTTAAAGACGCGAAGGCCGGCAGGAAGTTCCGCATCGCACCGCCCATGGTGGCGGAAACGCGCGGTTACGTGCGGAATATTCTGGCCTGCATGCGCGACAGCGATCGCCCGCGTAATCCACAGTGCAACCAGATTGGAAGCTCAGCATGCCCCACTTGATCTTGATCCTGGCGCTGATCGCGATTCCCGCGTCGGCGGCGAACAAGCCCGAGTTCGATGCCGCGAAATACGTGAAAACGTGCAAAGCCGACTGGTCGAAGTACAACGAAGAACTCGACAAGCTTCGCGCCGCCTCCATTCCGTGGCTGAAAGATCTGAGCGAGGCGGAATTCGACAAGCTCGAAGACGCGAACGACCCGCTTATCACCTTTATCAGCTTCACGTGGCCGGCGATCCTGGAAAAACAAATTCCCACTTGGCGCGTCTTCGCCGACTGCGCCGATCGTCACCTGCGCCTGCTTCGACTGCAGATGGCCGATCGGTCGCGCAAACACGCCGAGGACATCGAAGCCTGGTCGGATTGCGTGACGACGGTGGCGAGCGCGGGCAAACAGCCGCTTCCCCCGCCGCTCAAAGAGCTCGAGGCGTGTTACCAGGCCCAAGCCGTGAAATTCAAAGATTAAGCGCCGGCCTGGCGCTTACGGTCCTCGAAATACTTCTGGCCGCATTTTTCCCAGGTGGATTGAATGCGCGATTTCAAAGTAGGCACGTCGAAGGGTTTGATCATGTAGTGGCTGACGCCGAGCTTGGCGGCTTCGACGATGGCGCTCTTCTCTTGCAAAGCGGTCAGCATGATCACCGGCAAAGCCACGAGTTCGGATTGCGTGCGCACCCAGCGCAGGAGCTCCAAACCGTTCATGTCGGGCATGTGGATATCGGCGATGAGCAAATGGACCGGATCTTTGGCCTGTCCTTCGGACTGCAACAACGTCTTCGCTTGCTTGGCGCTATCGGCCTCTAGAATCTTCCAGTAATTGAGCTCTTTCAGACCGCTTTTGATGACGGTGCGCGCGAAACTCGAATCGTCGACGATCATGATCGTTGCATCCACAGGAAACATCTAACGTTCCTCCACCGTGATATTGATGTATTTAGTTTCAGGGTTAAGAGAACCGAACGCCAGTCTAGGTGCGCAGTATCAGGCCTAAGGTGGCGGCCGCCAAAATCAATCCCCAGAATATCCGCCACGATCCGCGGTCGATGGAACGCTTCAGCTCTTCGAGTTCCGGAGAATAGACTCGGAGTTGAAAGTCGGGGCCGTTCAAGCGCCTTAAAACTTGCTTGATCTGCCGCGGTAAGAAGGCCAAAAGCGAATTCACATCACGCGCCAGCACCGAAGCGTCCGAGAACATGCGCTTCGGCTCCATGCGCGCCATCACCAGGTCTTTGGCGAACTCCAAAGAATACGTCAGGAAGTCGAAGTCCTTCACGATCATGCGGCCCATGCCTTCGAGCGAGACGATGGACTTGAAAAACATCACGAGTTCCGACGGCAAAGTCAGACCGTGCTTTGACGCCACCCCGGTCGAATCCATCAGCAAGCGGCCCATGTTGATGTTTTTCATGGTCAGGCCGAAGTACGGCGCGATCAGATCCCGAATGTCGCGCGCGAACTGATCGACGTCGATGCGCTCCGTGAACGGCGCCAAATCGACGTACAGATACGCGAGCCGGTCGTAGTCTTCTTCGGCCAGCGCCAGGAACATGTTCGCGATCGCGTTTTGAGTTTTGCGATTCAAGCGACCAACAATGCCGAAGTCGATCAAACCCAGGCGCGAATCGGGCATCAATAGCACATTGCCCGCATGCAGATCGCCGTGGAACAGGCCGTCTGTATAAACCATTTTCATATATGCGCGCAAGCCACGGCGCAGAACCGCCTCGCGATCGAGCCCCTCTTGCTGAAGCGCGCTCGCGTGACTCATGGGAATGCCCTCTAAAGCCTCGAGCACCAAAACGCGGCGCCCCGTGTACTCGCCGTAGACCTTAGGAATCTTGATATCGGGATCGCCCGAGAAATTGGCCTGAAAGCGGCGCACGTTGTTGGCTTCGACCACGAAGTTCGTTTCAAACTCCATCGAGCGGCCGAACTCGGCGACGATGCCGCGCGGATTGTAGATGCGGATCTCCGGAAGGTAGCGGTCCGCCAGATCCGCCAGCGAACGCAAAACCTGCAAATCCTCTTTGATGATTTTTTCGATTCCCGGGCGTTGCACCTTCACGACGACGGCGCTGCCGTCTTTCAACTTCGCGCGATGCACTTGCGCGATGCTGGCCGCGGCCAGCGGCGTTTGGTCGAACTCGGCGAAGATCTCCTCCAAAGACGCGCCGAAATGCTTGGTCAAAATCGCTTCAATTTCCGGAAACGGCACGCCGCTGACCTGGTCATGGAGCTTGCGGAACTCTTCGCTGAACTCGGCGGGAATCAGATCGGGCCGGGTCGCCAGCAACTGCCCGAGCTTCACGAACGTGGGCCCGAGCTGTTCAAAACTCATCCGCACGCGTTCGGGCACGCTCAGATGTTCTATGTCCTTTGAGATGAAACGATCGATGACAAAGCGGCCGAGCTTAACGCGGACGGCGAGGCCGTGAAACCCGTGATTTGCCAGCACCCCGAGAATCGTCTTTAGACGGGCCACGTTTCTTAAACGACTTGCCCTTCTTTTGCCGATCATGCGAACGCGTCTCCTGCTTCTTCACATCGAGTTTTCGAAGATCAAACTTACGACCGCCCCCGAACGGTTTGGGCTGCGCGTCCTGGGCCATCACAAAATCGATTTGACCCAACTCCACGTCGGCCTTGGCCACTTGCACGCGAATCGGATCCCCGATTTCGTAAGCCATACCAGACTTTCGTCCCACAAGCCTGAGATTTTCCGCGTCGAACTCGAAGCGGTCCCCACCGAGCTGATCCACTTTCAATAGACCATCGACGTCGAATTGGCGCAGCAGCACGAAGACGCCGAACTTGGTCACCGAACTGATCTGGCCGTCAAACTCCTCACCCACATGCTGAGTCATGAAACGGGCTTTCTTGATCGAATGGATCTGACGCTCCGCCTTCACCGAACGCTGCTCGCAGGCGCTCAAAACGGTGCCGGCCTGTTCGAGCTCGTCCTCGGACATGAAGCCGTATCCTTTACGCGGATAGAGCTTCGCCTTGAGCATTCGGTGCACGATCAAATCCGGATAGCGGCGGATCGGCGAGGTGAAATGCGCGTAGTCCGCGAAACCCAAACCGAAGTGACCGACATTGTGAGGCGAGTACTTGGCCTGCGACAGCGAGCGCAGCGCCAGCATATTCAAGATGTGCGACTTCGGATGATCGCGGAAATGTTCGAGCGCCTGTCCGATTTTTTTCTGTAAATGTCCGCCCGACAGGCGCTGCTTGTACCCGAACGCCTTCAGGAAATTCGAGAAATTCATCATGGCTTCGGACAGCGGCTCCTCGTGCACGCGGTAAAGCGCGCCGATGTCGTGCTCTTTAAAGAAGCGCGCCACCGCCACGTTCGCCATGAGCATCAACTCTTCAATGAGCCGGTGCGCGAACAAACGCTCGCTTTGCATGATGTCCGTCGGCTGCCCGGTTTCGTCGACTTCAATCTGCGTTTCCGGCAGCTCCAGATCGAGCGAGCCCTCGCGCATGCGCTTGCCCATCAGTATTTTCGCCAGGTCCGCGCAGCGCTTGATGTTCTGCTCGACGTGCCGGAAACGCTCCAGCGACGCGCCGTCGATGATCTCCTGCGCCTCGCCGTAAGTGACGCGCGCTTGGCTTTCGATCACGGCTTCGTAGAATTCGCTGCCCGTCAGCCGGCCTTGATAGTCGAGTTGCATATCCGCGACGAGCGCGAGCCGGGGAACGTTGGGTTTGAGCGAGCAAAGTTCGTTGCTCAGCTTTTCGGGCAGCATCGGTGACACGAAGTTCGGGAAGTACGTCGAGGTTCCGCGCAAGTAAGCGTCGTCGTCGATCGCCGTCCCCGGCTTCACGTAGTGGCTGACGTCGGCGATCGCCACGATCAAATGAAACCCCTGCTGCGCGGTTTCCACGAAAACGGCGTCGTCGAAATCCTTCGCCGTCTTGCCGTCGATCGTGATGATCGGAAGGCCGCGCAAGTCTTTGCGGCCCGCCCAGTCCCGCTCGGTCACCCGTTCGGGAATCAGGTCCGCTTCCCGCAGCGTCGCCTTGGAAAACTCGTGCGGAATGTTGTGCGCGTGGAGCATGCGCAGCGAATCGTTCAAAGGGTCGGCGGCGTCGCCGATGACGGCGATCACTTTGCCTTTGAAGCCCATGTCGGATTCGGGATAGTCCTCGATCTGCACGACGACGAGCTCGCCGTTTTTGACAGGCAGGCTCGAAGACACCATCAGATCCTCGCCCCAACTGAAACTCTTGTCGTAGAGCAAGCCCTTGCCGGGCGCGGTCTCATAGTATTGCCCCATCACGCGCGTGAAGGCGCGCTTGACGATTTCCAGCACGTCGCCGCGGTAGCGGTCGCCGCCTCTCTCACGCTCGACGCGCACGCGAGCACGGTCGTTGGACATCACGCCTTTCATATTCTGTCGGGGGATGTAAACGTCGGGTTGGTCGGTATCGTCCGGTATGAAAAATCCGAAGCCGTCAGGATGTCGTTTGATCGTGCCCAGGGCTTCGCGCTGGCCTTTACTCATTGGTATTCATGTCTACTTTAGATTCAGGGAGTTTTCCATGATTTTACGCAGCTCGAACCCGGAAAACAGGGGCTCGAACGTGGTCTTCTCGCTCACGGCGTTGCCGTTGACGGTGAACGCGGGCGTACCGTCGACCTGCCAGTCGATGCGCGCGGTTTGTGGGGCCATCGTGGCCGAGCTCAAACGCACTTCCACGAACCCCGAGCCTGACAAGGCGCTCGGATAAGTCGCGTCGGTCGTGATGCGCACATCGATCTCACCGTGCGCGACGGTTTTGAGTTGCTCGAACCACCAGCTGCCGTACACGCGTTTGCCGGTCGCGGTCGAATCCCTCTGGAGCGCGCCGAGCGAGGCGCGCGCGCTCAGGCCCGACATGATCACGTAGTTGTCGTCGCGCACTTGCAGATTTTCGTTGAGCACCAGCGTGGTCTTCGCGGGGTTCAGCCCGCGCGAGCGACTCCAATAGACCGGGCACTCCGCGCCTTGAATCGTCTGAGTGTGCGTTCCACCCGTGAGATCGTTCCCCGGCATCTCGCCGACGAACTCGCAATTGGCTTTGAGCGACTGGGCCATCTTGGCCCAGCTCAAATCAGAGGTGGCGGATCCGGTGAACGCGGCGAGCGCGGCCATCCACGCGCGGTTGCCGTTTTCGAGCGTCGTGTTGATATCCAGAATCTGTTGATATTCGGCGTCACCAAGTCCGCCTTGGGCGTCGGTCGAAGGATCGACGGCGCCGTTGCACGCGGTGAGCGAAAGCAGTGAAATCAAGGTTATCGTCAAGCGGCGCATCCGTGCACTCCCGTTCATGGTTTGAATAGATGGTATCGGGGTTTCCGTGCCCTTGACAAATGGATAAGCGACTTGAGACACGTCGGACGGGAGGGCACTCACATGTCGAAAGTCCCCGAACTCTCGCTCCATGCCTACACTCACGGTTTGCCGCGCGAGAAGAGCGCCTTTATCGACGCGCTCTTCGCCGGTTTAAGGCAGTATGGATTCGTGATCCTGAAGGACCATCCGGTCGACGTGAGTTTGCTTCGTCAGGCCTATGCTTTGAGCGAGAAACTCTTCGCTTTGCCGGATCACACCAAGCGCGCCTATGTCAGTCCCGCCGGCGGGGGCGTGCGCGGCTACACCCCGTTTGGAACGGAACACGCCAAGAATTCGAAGCTCCCCGACTTGAAAGAATTTTGGCACGTGGGTCGCGAGCTTCCGCGCGGCCATCGCTTGGAATCGTTCTTCGCGCCGAATATCTGGCCCGCGGAGTTGCCTGAGTTTCGCCCGGTGTTCGAGCGTTTGTATTCGGCTTTGGACAACAGCGGACGCTTGATGCTCGAGGCCCTGACCGTGCCTTTGGAAGTCGACCGCGATTATTTCACGCGCATGACCGATCTCGGCAGTTCCGTCTTGCGCTTGCTGCACTACCCGCCGATTCCCCCGGGCGTGGAACCGGGCGCGGTGCGCGCCGCGGCTCACGAAGACATCAACCTGATCACCTTCCTGGTCAGCGCTTCGAGCAGCGGGCTCGAGCTGCTCACGCGCCAGGGCGAGTGGTTGAAGGTTGAGACCTCGCCCGAAAACATCATCGTCGATTCAGGGGACATGCTCGCCCGCATCACCAACGAAGTGTTGCCGGCCACCACTCACCGCGTGGTCAATCCCGCGGGGCCCAACGTCAGCCGCTACTCGATGCCGTTCTTCATGCATCCCAATCCGGACGCCCGGCTCGAATGCCTTCCCTCGTGTCGGGGCGACGGCGAGAAATATCCCCCCATTCTGGCCAATGATTTCTTACTCGAACGCCTGCGCGCGATCGGCCTGACCAAATAGCCCATATGGCTAGCGTTGCTCGTTCCACTTCTTCGTTCAGGATGAGGGGGTGGCAAGGACCGCGGACTAACGTCGAAGCTTCGCCGGTCCGCGCGACTACATCAGTCGCGCCAGCGCCGCATCCAGGGTTTGAATCTGCGATTTCGACTCTTCGAGCTGGCGCTTGCCGGAAGTGACGATCTCTTCGGGCGCGTTGGCCACGAAGTCGGAATCCGACAAACGCCGCGTAAGGGACGAGACTTCTTTCTGAAGCTTCTCGATCGTCTTACGGATGCGCTTCACTTCCTCTTCGATATCGACCAGGCCTTCCAACGGAACGATCACGTCGACCTTCATGCCGGCGATTTGCACCGGCTGGACGGCGCATTTCGAGAGATTGCCGGCCTCGCCGATCTCGCACGACTCGAGCTTCGACAAAGTCATGATCGAGGTCTTGTTCACGCCCAGGATCTTCTGCGCTTTGGCCTCTGACGGCGCCAAGCGCGCGGCGATGCGCACGCCCGGTTTGATGCGATTCTCGCCGCGAATGTTGCGGATCGCGGTGATCACCTCGCGCACCAAATCCAGTTCGGTCGCGACATCGTCACTGCCCAGAGCCAAAAACGCCTTGTCATTCTTCGGCGTGGGATACGGATCGACGATCAAAGCCGCGCCCTTCACCGGCAGCTTCTGATAAATCTCTTCGGTCACGAACGGCGCGAAGGGATGCATCAAACGCACGATGCGGTTGAGCGCCTGGGCCAGTACCCACTGCGTGGCGCGCTTTTCATTCTCAGACGCGCCCTCGGCCAACACGGGTTTCGTGAATTCCAGATACCAATCGCAGAACGTGTTCCACACGAAAGCGTACAAAGCGTTGGTCGCGTCCGAAAAACGATACGCCTTCATCGCTTCGTCGAGCTCGCGCTCCAAGATCCCGATCTTCGTGATCAACCAGCGATCGGCGTCGCTCAACTGATTCGGATTCGGCTCGGCCATCGCCGGATCGAAACCCTTCAGCGCATTCAAAGAAAAGCGCGTCGCGTTCCAAATCTTGTTCATGAAGTTGCGGTTGCCCTCTAAACGCTGCACCGAGAACTTCAAATCGCGGCCGCCCGCCACTTGCGAAAGCAGCGTGTAGCGAAGCGCGTCCGCGCCGTATTCCTCGATCAGCTTGACCGGATCTTCGACGTTGCCGACCGACTTCGACATCTTCTTGCCTTGGGCGTCGCGGATCACCCCGTGGATGTAGACCGTGCGGAACGGCACGTCCTTCTTGAACTCGAGCCCCATCATGATCATCCGCGCGACCCAGAAGAAAATAATATCGAAGCCCGTGACCAACACGTTCGTCGGATAAAAAGTCTTTTGCAATTCGGTTTCGCCCGGCCAACCCATGGTTGAAAACGGCCACAAAGCCGAGCTGAACCACGTGTCGAGCACGTCCTCGTCCTGATTCAAATCCTTCTCGCCGCAATGCGAGCATGCCGCAGGATCGGTTTCACTCACGGTGATTTTGGCGCACGTCCCGCAGGTCCACGCGGGAATGCGATGACCCCACCACAATTGGCGCGAGATGCACCAGTCTTGAATGATGTTCATCCAGTGCAGATAGGTCTTGGTCCACGACTCCGGTTCAAAAACGATCG
>DAISHW010000011.1:13839-18376 GCA_036822295.1 Bdellovibrionales bacterium
GAGCGCGCAGCAGGCACGAAAGTTCGACGACGAGATCGTGCCGCTTTCGACGACGCGCTTGGCGTTCGCGGCCAGCGGCGCGGTCTTCACGAACCATTGTTCGGACAAGAACGGCTCCACCACCGCGCCCGTGCGCGAACAGTGGCCCACCTGGTGCACGTGCGGCTCGACTTTAACCATCAGCCCCGCGGCCTCTAGATCGGCGACGACATTTTTACGCGCCTCCGCGACTTTCTGCCCCTGGTACCGGCCGGCGTTCTGGTTCAGCGTGCCGTTTTTGTTCAAGATGTTGAGCATCGGCAGTTGGTGGCGCTGGCCGACGGCGTAGTCGTTGAAGTCGTGAGCCGGCGTGATCTTGACCACGCCGGAGCCGAATTCGCGATCGACGTACGTGTCGGCGACGATCGGAATCTGCCGCCCCGTCAAAGGCAGCTCGACGAATTTGCCGATCCAGGCATTGTAGCGCTCGTCGTCCGGATGAACCGCGACGGCGGTGTCCCCGAGCATGGTCTCGGGCCGCGTGGTGGCGACTTCGATTTCACCCCCGCCGCCCACCAAAGAATAACGGATGTGGTACATCGCTCCTTTGACTTCTTTGAAATCCACTTCCAAATCCGAAATCGCCGATTCCAAAGCCGGACTCCAGTTGATCAGGCGAAGGCCCCGGTAAATCATGTCGCGCTTGTACAGATCGACGAAAACCTTGCGTACGGCTTTCGACACGTCCTCATCCAAAGTGAACGTCAAACGCTCCCAATCGCACGAATCGCCCAAGCGCTTCATCTGCTCGACGATCGTGCCTCCGTACTGCTCTTTCCATTTCCAAACGCGCTCGACGAACGCGGGGCGTCCCATCGCCTGCCGATTCAAACCTTCTTTCTTCAGCTCACGCTCCACCACGCTCTGGGTGGCTATGCCGGCATGATCGGTCCCCGGCATCCACAACACGTTGAAACCTTGCATGCGCTTCCAACGCACCAACACATCTTGAATGGAGTGGTTTAAAGCGTGACCCAAATGCAGCGAACCCGTCACATTGGGCGGCGGCAGGATCACGCTGAACGGGACTTTAGTGGATTTCTCTTCGGCACGGAAATAGCCGCCATCCATCCACCATTGATAGATGCGGCCTTCCACTTCTTGTGGGTTGTAACGGTCGGACAATTCCATCCCACGAAATTACCATCAAGCGTTATGTGGCACAAGGATTGAGCAGATAACCCACGCCCCGCGCGGAGGTGATGTCGAGATTCATCGCTTTCAGTTTTTTACGAAGCGCGCAGATATGGACGTCGAGCGAGCGCTTGCTGAAGCGTTCCGCTCCGAAAACCTGGGCTTGAATCCGCGCGCGGCTGACCGGTTGACCGTCTTCGGTCGCCAATTCGCGCAAGATTTTAAATTCGGTCGGCGTAAGGGTGAGAGGCTTCCCTTTCACCTCTGCCTGAAGTTTTTCACGGTCGATCACCAGACCCAGGCGCGCCACCACCCGACGCGCGTCGCTGCGCTGACGGCGGCGCAAGAACGCGTTCACGCGGGCAGTCAAAAAGCGGCGGCTGAACAGCGCTTTGGGAACCAACCCGTCCACACCGCACTCAAACGCCTTGAAGACGAACTCTTCACTGAGTTCGGCGTTCATGAACATGGCCGGACGCCCTTCGAGCAAACCTTGCTCGCTCCACCAATCCAGGTCGGCCAGTGAATTCACATCGAGTAACACCAGATCGGGATTTTGATCCAAGATCGCTTCGCGGGCCTTTTCGCGATCCTGAACGCAGATCGCGGCCCAGTGTTGCACCTCGGCTTCTTCACTTACTTCGCGCGTAATATTTTCATCGTAGCTCAGACACAAAAGTTTCAAGCGGTCGTTCCTTTGAAATTAAACAAATTAAACAAATTAAACAAATTTGATTGTGTTAAAAAATCTTGAGGGGAGCAAATGAAGCTTTATTGATTTTCATTTTGCATTGCGTTATTTGTTGCTGCGCCGCTTGATTGGGTCTCTCTTCAATCAACTTTGCTCAAGGAGTGGGAAATGAAATGGGTTCGTGCGAAAGATGGCGCGCTTTTCGGCGTCTGCAAAGGTTTGGCGCGTGCGCTGGGTCTGCCGGTCGGTATTTTCCGACTGCTGTGGATCTTCTCGGTCCTCTTCTTCGGAGCTGGTCTTTGGTTGTACCTGATGCTGGCGATTTCACTGCCCCGCGAGGACAAAGCGGTTCAAGCCTTGGAGCCGTGGATCTTGGGCGTGTGCGCCAAGATTTCGCTACGCACGGATTTGGAAATCGGCATCGTGCGTTTTCTGACGATCAGCCTGGCGCTGATGTCGTTGGGCGCGACGCTCATCGGTTACATCGTTCTTTATTTCGTGCTCGAGGACAAATCGGCGTCGGTCAGCTCCGACAGCAAACCGAACGTACCGCCCGTTACGACATAGACGTTCTGGAATCCGGCGGTCTCGAGCCGCCGGGCCAAAACTCGCGATTTCATACCGTCCTCGCAGAGCAAAACCATCGCCCGATCGGGCGTGATCTTCTCCTGTTTCAAATAAGGCTCGAGCTCCACCGCCGGCAAGCGCTTGGCCAGCAGCAAATTGCGCTCGAGGGAACTCGGCAAAGGATCGATTTCACCCTCGCGCAAATCGAAAAATAAAAACGGACTGCGCGCGATGACTAGATTTTCGAGTTGGAAAAGTCCGATCTCCATTTCACACGCTCCGTCCGCGGTCCGGCAATTCCGAGTGAATTTTCAGCGCCACCGCGAGCGCGCCGAAACAAATCGCCGAGGCGGCCAGAAACGGCCAGCCGACTCCGAGTCGCATGTAAATCCAACCCCCGGTCGCGGGCCCCAAGATGCGGGCCAGCGACGAAAGACTTTGCGCGACTCCCAGATTTTTACCTTGCACGTCTTGGGCGCTCAACAAGCTCACGCTTCCGTTGAGCGAGGGGTTCACCAAACCGTTGCCCAGACCAAGCAACGTCACCGCAAACGCGAGCATCGGCAACGGACCGCCCAAGCCGATCAAACCAAAGCCCAAAGCCGACAAAGAAAGTCCCCACCCCAAAAGCCTGCGCTCGCCGTGCTTCGGCATCCATTTGCGAATCAAATAGCCTTGTGTGAACACCATGACGACGCCGATGTACGCGAAGCCGAAACTCGCTTGCGTGAGCGTCCACCCGTGCACCTCTTGCACGAATAAAAAGAGCGAGGCCTCGATATGCGCCATCGCGAACGTATTCAAAAATGTCAGCAGCATCACGGTGCCGAGCACGGGTGTTTGAAAGGCCGCGAGCATTTTACGGAAACGATGGCCGCGATCCTCGGAACGCGAAGGCGCATGCGTCTCGGGCAAGAATTTCAGCGCCGCCAGGAAATTCGCGAAACAAATCCCACCAGCCACGAGCGCCGGAAAACTCTCCCCGAGCGGCGGCGCGGAGCCCAAAGTCTTCCCCACCTCCGCGAACACGCCGCCCAATGCGGGACCGCAGATGAAACCCAGGCCAAAAGCCGCGCCGATCAAGCCCATGCCCTTGCTGCGATCTTTCTCGGCCGTGATGTCGGCGATGTACGCCATGGCCGCCGAAATATTTCCGCCGAACGCGCCGGCGAACGCGCGCGCGAGAATCAATCCCCAGAGCGACGTCGCCAAGCCGAAGCTCGCGTGCGCGATCGCCGCCCCGAGCAAGCTGATCAGAATGACGGGTCGGCGTCCGAAGCGATCGCTCGCCTGGCCCCAAAGCGGCGAAAATAAGAATTGCATCAGGGAATAGACGCTCATCAAAAGTCCGACTTCGAGCGGTGACGCGCCGAAAGCCCCGGCCAGATACGGATTGAGCGGAATGATGATTCCGAAGCCGACCAGATCGATGAAGACGGTGAAGAAAATTATGACCAGGCGTTTATCTTTCATGTATCCTTTTCTTACTCTTATGATGAAGCTTTTTACAGTTCTTTTCGCGAGCCTTTTCCCCCTCGCGCTTGGGGCCGAAACCCCCGAGCCGCCGCGCGCCGGACAAGGCGAAGTGCGAGCCGATTTCAGTTACTTCTCCACCAAGGCGAATTACGGTCAGGACGGCGGCACCGCCAGCGATCTGCCGTTCGGCGCGAGCCTCGAGAGCATGATGATCGAGGGCCTGTTTCTTTTCGACTGGCGCCCCGATTGGCGCTTCGGCGCGGGCGCGAATTACGCTTTCGTTGAAACCGACGACGGCAATTTCGCGCGCAGCAATTCGGGCGCGAACGAGTTTCTGATGCACGCGCAAAAGTGGTTCGAGCTCGGGCCGCTCGACATCGTTCCGCAGGTCGACTTCGCGTATCCGTTTTTCCGCGTCGATGAAAACGCCGACGACGCCGTTTACGGCGAGGGCGCGATGCGCACCGCTTTGGGCAGCTGGATCTTTTATCCGCTGCGCGGGCTTAAACCGTTCGCGTTCGTCGGCGCCCAGCATCGCGACGAGGGACGCTCGCTGATCGTGCCGTATGCGGCGGGTGTGCGTTTTCAGAGCGGCGGTTGGTGGTTCCTGGGCGAAGCGCGCGGCTATCA
>DAISHW010000011.1:18386-18621 GCA_036822295.1 Bdellovibrionales bacterium
GACCGCGACCGCCGCCAGGATTTCCTGGCCAACGTGAACGGCGGGAGCCAGCGCTTTTACGCCGTCAATCCGTCCGTCGTCGAAGGCGCGTTCGAGCTCGGCGCGCGCTTTGGTTCGTGGCGCGCGCGCACGGGCGCGGCTTTGACCGTGAACGGCGCGAGCGCCGCCGAAGGCTTTACGGTCACCGCGGGCGTGAGTTACGTCATGGGCGGACTGACTTCCACGCGTACGCCAG
>DAISHW010000012.1:0-3341 GCA_036822295.1 Bdellovibrionales bacterium
GCCGTGCGGGGAGTGCGGTCCTTGCCTTCGCGTGGCCAACAAGAGCAGCGAGGGCGTGCTGCTGGTGGAGCCGGCCGGCAACAATATCAAGCTTGAAGCCGCGACCGCGGTTTTGGATTTTTTGTCGCTCCAGCGGGTGAGTCGCGCGCGCGTGGTGATCGTCGAGCAAGCGCAGCTGCTCAATCCGCAAACCGGCAACGCGCTCTTGAAAGTGATCGAAGAGCCGCCGCCCGAATCGCATTTCATTTTGCTCGTGTCCGAGATTTCGCAACTCTTGCCGACGCTGCGTTCGCGCGTGCAGAACGTGCGCTTTTCGCCTTTGAACGACGATGTTTTAAAGCGCGCCCATGCCAGTCACGAATGGATGGTGCGCGCGGCGCGGGGAAGTTTCTCGCAGCTCGAAGCCTTGAATTCGCCCGAGGTCGCGGAGCTCCGCCAACTCGCCGTCGATTTTCTGACCGACGCGGGCCAAGACCTGCGCCGCTCGCTTGAAAAAACCGTGTTGGAAACCAAAGAGCGCGAATCCGCTCTGCAATTCGCCCGGCTCATGCAGCAGATCCTGCGTGACTGGACGGTGCTCGAAGGCGGCGGCGACGTTTTGAACGTCGATTTGAAAGACCGTTTAAGCGGTTTGCCGAAAGTCGATGCGCGCTCTAGAGCCGAGCTCTGGCGCCAGGCGTTTCAGGTCGAGATGGACTTACTCGCCCATGTCGACCGCGCCCTTGTCCTTGAAAACTTTTTTTACCGCGCGCGCCAGGCTTTGCGGTAAAATAAAAGCATGTCCTGGATCGACGTCCACACCCACCTCAACATGCTCGATATGACGCCCGATCAGGCTTTGCAGGCCGCAAGCGCCGCCCAAGTGGGCAATATGATCACGATCGGAACGTGCCCTGATGACCTGCCGACGGTTTTGAACCTGGCGCGTAAATACGCTCCACGCGTCGCCTGCACGCTGGGCATTCATCCTCATGAGGCCGCGCTTTACACGCCGGAGATCGAGGAATTCATTCGTGAAAACGCTTTGGCGCCCGAAGTCGTGGCGATCGGCGAGACGGGCCTTGATTACCACTACGACAACGCGCCCCGGGCGGTGCAAATCGAGACCTTCCGCGCCCAGATGCGCCTGGCCCAGGAGTTGGGGCTACCGGTCGAGATCCATACGCGTGACGCCGAGCCCGACACGATGACCGTGATCGGTGAGTTTTCAGGTCGCGTGAAGGGGCTCTTGCATTGCTTTACCGGCACTTGGGAGATGGCGAAGTTCGGACTCGATCACGGCTTTTACGTCTCGATCAGCGGCGTGGTGACCTTCAAGAACGCGGGCGAGCTGCGCGAGGTCGTGCGCCGCGTGCCTTTGGATCGGCTCCACGTGGAGACCGACGCCCCGTTTTTGGCCCCGATGCCCCACCGCGGAAAAAAGAACCAGCCGGCGTTCGTGACCCACACGGCCGAATTGGTCAGCGAATTGAAAGGCGTTTCGCCCGAGGCTTTGCGGGCGCAGCTCCGGATCAACGCCCAGACCTTGTTTCCGAAATTGCGGTTGATTTGACCGCCCGCAAGTCTTAAATTGGCCCCGCAAAAACAATTCAAGAGGAGTCTTCAGCGTGAAAAAGGTTCGCGTCGGTATCAATGGCTTTGGTCGCATCGGTCGTATGCTTTTTCGCGCGGGCTTCGACGAAGTCGAAGTCGTCGGCATCAACAACCTGAGCGACGTGAAGGGCGCGGCCCATCTATTGAAATATGATTCGACTCACGGTCGCTATGACAAAGAGATCGGCCATGACGAAAAAAATCTGATCGTCGACGGCAAAAAGATCCCGATGTCGGCGTCGAAAAATCCGGCCGAGATCCCGTGGAAAGACTGGGGCTGCGACATCGTCTTGGAGTGCACGGGCGCCTTTAAGAGCAAAGAAGATTTCATGAAGCATATTCAAGGGGGCGCCAAGCGCGTGCTGGTTTCCGCGCCCGCCGACGGCGTCGACATGACCGTCGTTTACGGCATCAACCATGCGGCGTACGATCCCTTGAAGCACACGGTGATCTCAAACGCCTCATGCACCACGAACTGCCTGGCGCCGGTGGCGAAAGTCTTGAACGACGCCTTCGCGATCGAAAACGGTTTGATGACCACGGTGCACTCGTACACCAACGACCAGCAGGTGCTCGATGCGCCCCACAAGGATTTGCGCCGCGCGCGCGCGGCGGCGCTGAGTATGATCCCGACGACCACCGGCGCGGCCAAGGCCGTGGGGTTGGTTCTGCCGGAATTGAAAGGCAAGATCGACGGCACATCGATCCGCGTGCCGACGCCGAACGTCTCGCTGGTCGATTTCGTGTTCCGCGCCACCAAGACGGTGTCGGTCGACGCGATCAACGACGCCCTGAAAAGGGCCGCCGCGGGTTCCTTGAAGGGCATATTGGCTTGCGAGAGCGAGCCCTTGGTCAGCGTCGATTTCATCGGCAACCGCTACAGCTCGATCGTCGATTTGGGCATCACGATGACGAGCGGTTCGAACATCGGCAAAGTCTTCTCTTGGTACGACAACGAGATGGGCTTCTCTTGCCGCATGATCGACATGGCCAAAATGATGAACGAGAAGGGTCTTTGATCCATGCCCTCTAAGACGCTCGAAGGCATCAAGTCGATCGAAAGTTTCCCGCTCGAGGACAAGCGCCTGTTCTTGCGTCTGGATCTGAACGTTCCGGTGGATGAAGAAGGGCGGATCACCGACGACACGCGGTTGAAAGCGGCGCTACCGACCATTCGCTACGCGATCGACAAAGGGGCGAAGATCGTCTTGGCCTCGCACTTCGGCCGTCCCAAGGGCGTCGATAAAAAGTATTCGCTCGAGCCCGTCGCGGAATATCTGACCCGCGAGCTGAACAAGGAAATCATTCTGATCGAGGAGCCACGCGGTCACGCCACCAAGGCGCTATTGGCGGGGCTGAAACCCTCGCAGATCCTGTTGCTTGAGAATCTGCGCTTCGACGGCGGAGAAGAGAAGAACGAGCGCGACTTCGCTCAGGCTTTGGCCAGCTTCACCGACATCTATATCAACGACGCCTTCGGCGCGAGCCACCGGGCGCACGCGAGCATCGTCGCCTTGCCGGAGTTGCTCGAGAAAAAGGGCCTGGGCTTCTTGATGCGCAAAGAAATCGAGATGCTCGACACCGTTCGCCTGACGCCGACTTCGCCGTTTCTGACGATCCTGGGCGGCGCGAAGGTCAGCGACAAGATCGACGTGATCGAAGTGCTGATGGACAAAGTCGATGCCATGATCATCGGCGGCGCGATGGCGTACACGCTCTTGGCCGCGCAAAAAATCGCGGTCGGTAAA
>DAISHW010000012.1:3351-8507 GCA_036822295.1 Bdellovibrionales bacterium
AAGACGCGCGCGCGCAACTTCGAGGCGACATTGGCCGCCGAGTTGCTCGAGCGCGCGAAGAATCGCAACAAGCGCATATTGCTGCCGATCGATCACCGCATCACCCGCGACATCAAGGACGTGGATTCTTTGAAGGTCACCGAAAACGCCGCGATCGAAGACGGTTGGATGGGGGTCGACATCGGCCCCAAGACCGTCGCCCTGTACGCGAACGAAATCCAGCGCGCCAAAACGATTTTCTGGAACGGTCCGATGGGCGTGTTCGAAACGCCTGAGTTCGCCGCCGGCACTTTCGGCGTGGCGCGGGCGATCTCTGAAAGCTCCGCGGTGAGCGTCGTTGGCGGCGGCGATTCCGCGGCCGCGGCCCATGCGTCGGGATTGGCCGATAAGTTCACCCACATCTCGACGGGTGGCGGCGCGAGCTTGGAGTTCCTGCAAGGCGAGAAATTGCCGGGCGTGGAAGTCATGCGGCCCATCAAGCGCTCCGAGCAAGTGGTGGAAGATTAGATGGCCGGCTTTTATTGCGCGGGAAATTGGAAGATGAACAAATCGCCGGCCGAGGCCCGCGAGTTCGTGGCGAGCCTGAAGTCGCAGCTCGACAACGGCGAGGCCGAGCGTCTGGTGGTGATTCCGCCGGCTCTGTGCGCGGCCGAAGTCGCCCGCGGCGTGGCCGGCAGTGGCGTGCGCTGGGGCGGGCAGAACTCCTACAGCGAAGTGTCGGGTGCATTCACCGGTGAGAATTCACCGGCGGTGTTGAAAGCTATGGGCGCGTCGTTTTGCCTGGTGGGCCACTCGGAGCGACGGCAAATTTTCGGTGAGACCGACAAGATGATGGCCGCGAAGGTGTCGGCTTTGCAAGGGCAGGGCATGACCCCGATTTTGTGTGTGGGTGAAACTTTGGCCGAGCGCGAGTCCGATAAAACTTCGGAGGTGATTTTACGCCAGCTCCGCGAAGGCCTATCGACCGCGGACAAAGCGAAAGATCTGTGGATCGCCTATGAGCCCGTTTGGGCGATTGGCACCGGCAAGGTCGCGACGCCTGAGCAAGTCACCGAAGCCCATACGATCTTGCGCGGTGTTTTGAAAGAGTGGGGCGCGGGTCACGCGCCGATCTTGTACGGCGGCAGCGTCAAGCCCGACAACGCCGGCGCCCTCGCGAAACTGCCGAACGTCGACGGGTTTTTGATCGGCGGCGCTTCGCTCAAGGTCGACGATTTCCTGAAGATCCTGCGCGGGTGACGGGAAATCTCACGGGCAGTTGTTCAAACGCCGTTGCGAGCACATCGACTTGATCACGTTGGTGGAAATCGCGAACACGTTGGGGCCGTATTGCTGTGACACTTCCTTGGCGGCGGCGGCGCTCAGCGTTTGTCCCGCCACGGCTTTGCCGCCCGGCTTAAAAGCACCCGGTTTCAGCGATCCCTCATCCATATCGAATGTCGAGCCGCCGCCGGGGCCGCTGTATCCGCCACCGCCGCCGCCGTCGACTCCCATATTGATCCCTTTGGGCATCCCTTCGCTGGCGGCTTCCCCGGTGGCGAGCGTCGACCCGTCGGGGGCCACGCCGCTTGCGGCGCCCGCAGCGCTGCCGCTACCGCCACCGATGCCGGCGGCCGCGGCGCCCGTCGTCGCCGCCTTCGCGCCGGTCACGGACCGCGGTTGCGCGCCCGTCGCCGTCTTGTCCTCGGCCGCGATCTTCGCCTGCGTTGTCGGATCCATAAAAGTGGGATCGCCGGGGCAGGTCTGACTCGCTTGTTTCAACTGCGCGCCCGTGCTCGCGCCGGCGCCGCCGCTCTGACAGCTCGGACAGTTCGCGTTGCCGGCTTGCGCGCAGAAGCTCCGATTGTTGGCGCTGGTGCAGAAGTCGCTGCCCATGCCTTCGCCTTTTTTATCCACCAAGAGCAATTGCGATTTATAGGGAGTCAGTTGACCGCTCGTCGGCGCCGTGGACACCGCCTCTGACGCCAGGCTGTTCACGCCTCCCAAATTGCAGTAGCGCGCCGTGAACAACGAGCATTCGCTTGATGACGACGAACCACCACAACGCGAGACAAGGTCGGAGTTGCAATCGGAGTAACGATGCGCGTCCGCGGACGCGCAACTGTACTTTTCGTCTTTCTTACTGGTCCCGCCGCCGCTGCTGCTGGAGCTGCCGCTCGAACCGCCGCCGGAGTCGGCGCTGCTACCGCTTCCGGCGCCTTGTTGCTGCTGAGGCTGCTGGTCGCTCCGCTTGCTCTCTTCTTTGGTTTTATCCGTGCCGGCTTTGTCTTGCTCGAGTTGGGCCAGATCGCCGTTGAGCTTGGAAATCTTGGTGCCCAGCGGCTCTTCACATTTGCTTCTCTTGGCCTTGTCGACATTGGGAGCTTGCGGCCGAGTGGCTTGGCTCGACTGCGCTTGACTCTTGGCCTTATCGCACTTGCCGACGCATTCCGATTTGGCCGAAGCGCAAACGGCAAGGGCTTCGCGCACGCGCGCGATCTGCGCGTCGATCTGGGCGCTCTGCGCATTGCTACCCATGTTGACGTTGCTGGCGCCGTCGATCTTGCCCAGAGCCCCGGTGGCTTGCGTGGCATCGGCGGCATTGACCTTTAAAACCGCGGCATCGCATTTGTCATTCGAGGACTTCGAAGCGTTCACGCACTGCTGAACGTATTGCGCGCCCGCGCTCAGCGCGAACCCGGCGACACAGAATATAAGGAAGACCTTGAACGCGCGCACCATTCACTCTCACTGGCAAGGATGGGACCTTTATCAGTGTAACGTATTCGTCCGCGCTGTCGAGGGTCTGTACACACGCCCCCCAACCCGGTCGAGTGTCTAGCGAATGTGTCTCATTCCGAGCGGCTCAGAAGGACACATTCCGGCGTATTCCAGGCTCTAATTCCCCGCCGCGCCGGACTTCACGAAAAACGTCAAACCCGTTCAACTTCCAGAATGAGATTTTCCGCTTCTTTGATAGAGTGAATTCACGGGGAAATCATAGCGGGACGTCGAACGGGTTCATGTCAGTGGGGGAGCAATGCTGTTCGTCGTCCGTCCGCACGTCGCCATATTGGGTCTCTTGTTTTTTAGCTGCGCGGTCCACGCGCAAACGGCGCAAGTCAAAGCGCAGTGGATGCTCGAGCGCTTGACGGGCGTGAAATGGCCCGCCGACTCGCCGTTGATCGCCGAGATGACCGCCAAGGTTGAAGCGGGCGATCTCAAAGGCGCCGCCGCCTTCGCCACCGCGCAAGATCAATTCTACAGCGTCGTCGTCAAAGAGATGGCCGCCAAAATGTCGACCCGCGAAGAATCCGTAAGGGTCGAGCTGAACGATTTCACTTCGACCGTCATCGGCGCGGTTCGCGACGAAATGGACTTTCGCCAAGTGTTGTTCGGCAATTTCTCGTACGCGGTCGATCCCGCCAAGGTCGCGGGCATGGATCCGGCTTTCCCGATGGACGTCTTAAGGAACAACAACCATTACCGCGCGCTCGAACGTTCGAACCTGAAAGTCAGCGAAGTCTTGATCAAAGTGGACGGTCAGAAAATCCCGACGGCGGCCGCCGCCGATATCGCCAACCCGGATCCCGCGGGCATCCTGACTTCGCGCGCCTCCCGGGGCGCGCACGCCATCGCCGGCACCAACCGTCGCCTGGTGGAGTACACCTTCCGTCAATTCATGTGCGTGCCGATCGAGAAATGGGCCGACACCGCGTCGTTTGAAACGCGCATCGGCCGTGACATCGACCGCGCGCCGGGCGGCGATCCCGTGCGCTTTCAGACGACGTGCAAAGGCTGTCACACGGGCATGGACGGCTTTCGCGGCGCTTTCGCCAAATACGATTACCGCGACATGGGCAACGGGGCCGGCGCGGTCTTGCACGCGGACAGCGGGGCCACGGGCAACTACCAGCCCGATCGCGACGGCAACGGTGTCGCCACCAAGCTCAATCGCCCGAACTTCATTCAGTATGCGGGCGGCTGGGTTTCGACCAACGACAGTTTTGAGAACTACACGAACCGCCCGGGCAGCGTGAACGCCACGCAGTTCGGTTGGCGCGCGCCGGCTTCCGATCCCGACGCCGGACTCGCGGGCCGCACCACGGGCGTGCACGCCTTCGGCCGCTTGATCGCCAACTCCGCGCGTTTTTCGGGCTGCATGGCCCAACATGTGTGGAACGCGGTCTGCAAACGTTCGCTGCCCTCCGCCGAATTGGACATGACCTTCGTAAGCCTTGGGCTCGAGTTCGAATCGAATCAGTACAACATGAAGAAGTTGTTCGGGATCGTCGCCTCGCACCCGAAATGCAAGATGTAAGAGGGGGAACGTATGATGAAGATCAGCAAAAAATGGCGAATGATTCTTACGCTCACTCTCGGTATGGGCGCGCTGTCGACTTTGACGTTCAACTGCGCGCCCCGGCTGTTCGAGCCGCTGCACCCGCGCGGCAGCAGCAGTCTGTCGAGTTACCGCAGCCCGTGCGGACTGCCGGATTGCTTCGCCAAGCCGGAGTCGCCGTACGCGATGCTCACCTCGTTCCAGGCCTTTTCGTCGATGCTCAACGTGACCGATCAAGTCGGCCAAGTGAGCGCCAGCATGCTCGCCGAGTACGACGCGCGCAAAGGCGCGCTTCCGGATTCCGACAACATGGCGGCGATCAACGCGCCCATGCAGATGTCGGGTACGAGCCTGGCGGGCGAGGTCTGCGGGGCCTTGATCGCCAAAGAAACGACCGCCGGCGCCGTCCGCAAGTTTTTCACCGACGTCGACTTCACCCGAAACATCGCCGGCAACCCCGCCGCGGCCTACGACAAGACGATTCAGACCATGGCCAGGAACTTCTGGGGCCGTAGCATCTCGAGCGAAGAGCATTCCATCTTGAGTTCTTACTACGCGGATTTCGCGGCCTCGTACGGCGCGCAAGGCAATGCGGCCGAGCAAGTGCGTGCCACAAGAAAACTGTACCTGAGCGCATGCGCGGCGATGTTGTCGTCTTTCGACGCGATGATAAACTGAACTTACCGGGAAATTCGGGGGAATTGACTATGGGAAAGATGCGCAGAAAAGAAATGCCGATGTGGGCGGCCACGGGGCACGCCAAACCCGTCACGCGCCGCGATTTTCTGGCGGCGGGATTGATTCCGTTTGCGGCCTCGGCTCTTCTGCCGGCGGG